>CAZRSM010000515.1:0-4271 GCA_964602755.1 uncultured Planctomycetales bacterium | reverse complement strand
ACCGTTAGCTCAGCGCGCCCCGCTCAGACCGGCGCCACTGCGAAAAGCGGCTGGTCGTCCTCGACCGCCTGAGCGTTGCTGACCAGCACCGGCGTTACGCGTCCCGAAACCTCGGCCTTGATCTCGTTAAACACTTTCATCGCTTCGACCAGGCAGACCACGGTGTCGGGCTGCACCGTGTCGCCGACCTTGACAAAGGGGGGAGACTCGGGGTCGGGGGCGGCGTAGAACGTGCCGACCATCGGCGAACGGATGAAAACCTCGTTGCTCTCGGCCACCGGCTCGGCCGGGGGCTGTTCACCGCCCGCCGCCGGGGCGGGTGCGGCCGCAACGGGAGCCGGCGGGGGCGGAGGCGGGGGCCCGGGCGGCGGAGGCGCATAGACCGGCGCCTGGCCGCGTCTGATCAGGATCCTGGTATCGCCTTCCTCGATCTCGATGCGGCTCAGGTCGTTCTCGACCATCAACGAAACCAGGTTCTTTATCTGCTTTATATCCAGCTTTTTTTCTTCTGAAGACATCTTCCAGCAGCCTCTTTGAAGTCAACGGCATCAACCGGGGGGATACCTGGCCGCCAGCCGCCCGAACCACGCCCGGGCCGGCGCACGTGAGTATCAGCATGGCAGCGTGGAAAGCACCTGATGACCGGTCTCGGTGACCAGCACGTCGTCCTCGAGGCGAACGCCGCCCTTGCCCGGCAGATAGATCCCCGGCTCGATGGTTATGACCATGCCGGGTTCGAGCACGGTTTCGGTGCCCTTGCCGACGCGCGGAGCCTCATGCACGTCGAGCCCGATGCCGTGCCCGGTCGCATGGTCGAAATGCCGTCCGTAGCCGGCCTTCTCGATGACACGTCGTGCAGCGCGATCGACGTCGGTAGCCTTGATGCCGGGCCTGACCGCCGCGATCGCCGCGTCGTGAGCCTCCTTGACGATAGCGTGAATCCGAGCGATTTCGCGCGGGATGCTACCGGGGTAGATCATGCGGGTCAAGTCGCTGCAATACCAGCCGACCCGCGCCCCCCAGTCGATCAGCACACCCTCGTTCTTCCTGACCACCCCATCGCCCGGCTCGTAGTGCGGCAACGAGGCGTTGGCCCCGCAGGCCACGATGGTGGGGAACGAAACTTCTTGCGCCCCAAGGGCTTGCATCTCATAGGCCAGCTTGGCGGCGATCTGACGCTCGGTGTGCCCGGGACGCAGCCAGCGCTGAACGCGCTTGAAGGCCTGCTCCGCCACGCCGATCGCCCGGCACAGCGCCGCCACCTCGTCGGCTTCCTTGAGCAGCCGCATGTTCAGAATCAGCCCCGAAACCGCAACCAGCCGCGTCGGCCGGACGGCCTTGCGCAGGCCCTCGAACTCAGCGACCGTCATGTGGGCCGGATCGAAGCCCACCCGGGCCAGCTTGTACTTCTTGATCTCCCGGGCGTTGCGCTGCGGCGTGCGCTGCTTGCGGAGCACCTTTCTGGCCCAGGGGCACTCGCGATCGGCCGCCTCGTCGAAGCGGCCGTCGGTCAGCAGCACCACGGCCCGCGCGGTAACCAGCACCAGCCCGTCCTCGCCCGTGAAGCCGGTCAGCCAGTACTGGTCCATGCGGTTGACCACCAGGTAGCCGTCCAGCCGCCGCTGGCGCATCTGCTGACGCAGGCGCGCCACGCGATCGGCATACGGCGCCGGAATCGCAGCTTTCTTGGCCACAGCTCAAGATCCTTTCGTCACCGGGAAACCGCGGCGCCGACGCGCCCGTGGCGCCGACGTCGCCCCCGCCGATAACCTCATCGCCGCTAACTGTACCGCGAATCCGCACACGCGACCAGCAACGCCGCAGGCGCCAAATGAACCGCCAACCGAGCCGCCGGCGGAAAGCCGCGCCTTCGTGCCTCTGTGCCTTCGTGCCTCCCCCTCAATCCCCCAATCCCTGTTCCCTCAATCCCTCTCCCACTGTCCCTTCGCCACACAGGGCGGGCAAACCCATCTACCACAACCCGCCAGCGAATACCCCGCGCAGCCAGCCGAAACGCGCCGCAAGCCGGCGCTGCCCCTTGCTGGACTCCTTGCTTTGCGCCCCGCAATCGCGGCGCGCACCGCCTTCGCTGAACCTTGATCAGAAGGGATTTCGGCCCGACGGGCCTTCAGCTTCCCGGCAGCTCGGCAGGCTGCCGTTCGAGCACATCCGGCTCGTAGTGAATGACGCGTTCGACGGTGTTGTCGCTGCGCATGATCAGGACGGTGGGACGGTGCCGGCGATACTCGGCGTCGTCCATCCAGGCGAAGTGCATGATGATCAGCTCGTCGCCGGCCTTGACCAGCCGGGCGGCGGCCCCGTTCACCTCGATCTGGCCCGAGCCGGGTTGGCCACGAAAGATGTAGGTCTCGAAGCGCGCCCCCGTGCGGCAGTTGGCCACCAGCACCACGTCGTTGACCCGCAGATGCGCCCGGCGCAGCAGGTCGGCATCGATGGTGATCGAACCCATGTACTCCGGCGAGGCCGCCGTCGCCCGGGCCATGTGAATCTTGCTGTAAAGCACCTTCCGCAGCATGTCACTATCCTAGCAAACCACCCCGTGGGCGGCAAAAGGCCGCTGATCCGACCGGCAACAGACCTCAGCGGCCCAGCGCCAGCTCCCGCAGCCTGGCGATGCGCTGTTCGATCGGCGGATGCGTGGCGAACATCGAAACCACCCCGCCACCCTGAGCCGCCAGCGGCTCGACGATGTAGAGATTGTGAAACGCCGGCGGCGTCTCGGTCGGCACACGCTCGTTGATCACCGCCAGCCGTTCGAGCGCCGAGGCCAGCTTCTCCGGGTCGCCGGACAGGTCGGCGGCGTAGGAGTCGGCCGCGAATTCGCGCTGGCGCGAGATGGCCGCCTGTATCAAGGCCGCCGCCAGCGGAGCCAGGATGATCATCAGCAGCATCCCGATGGCCCCCAGCGGATTGTCGCGGCCACGGCCGCCGAAGAACATCAGCATGTAGCCGGCGTAGCTGATCAGCCCGGCCATGACGGCGGCCACGGTCGAGATCAGCATGTCGCGGTGGCGGATGTGCCCCAGCTCGTGCGCGATCACGCCCTCGATCTGCTGCGGCGTAAGCTGCTCGAGCAGGCCGCGCGTCACGGCCACCGCCGAGTGCTCGGGGCTGCGGCCCGTGGCGAAGGCGTTGGGGGCCGGCTGCGGACAGACATACAGCCTTGGCATCGGGAGGTTGGCCCGTACAGCGAGCCGTTCGACCATATCGAAGAGCCAGGGCAGTTCTTCGCGGCGAAGCTCGCGCCCGCCCATGGCCGCCAGGGCGATACGGTCGGAGTAGAAGTACGCGATGATGTTTCCCATGCCGCCGAACAACAGCCCGATGAACACGCCTCGGGGCCCCAGCAACCAATGGCCCAGCAACATGCACAGCGCCATCATCGTGCCGAGCAGCAGCGCCGTCTTGACATTGTTTACCCAACGCATGGCGTCGCTTCCCCAATCGGTCCAGTTGCCCTCACACTTCGCGACCCGGCGGGGCACCGCCCCCGCCGGCTGACATATTGTAACCGGCGCCGATCAGATGGCGCAGCAGGCCGGGATACCGCGCCTCGGGATAGAGCACGGCCCCGACGAATCAGCCGCTGAAGCCGGCCATCGCGGCCCGGCTTCAGCGGCTGTCTCAAGCCCGCCCGGTCTTGTTTTCGGCTCAGGGCTGGTAGTCGTCCGGCATCACCGTGAATCTCCGCAGGCGCTCGTCGAGCGGATTGGGGTAAGCCGGGTCCATGTTGTGCAGGCCGAGGTACTACACGCTGCCGTCGAAGAACAGGGCGTTGATACCGTCGACGTGCCGGTTGTCGTTGGCGATTCTCGGGAACCGCCCGAACGGCAACTGCTGGCCCAGGAAGAAGTGGTGGAAGCGCGGGCCCTGGCCCACCCAGGGCAGCGACACGTGGGCCTCGGTCACGTAGATCAGGGCCGACTGGCTGACGCCCGGCGGGAACTTGTCTTTGCGGGACGTACCGACGTAGATGACCGCACCGCCGGGGACACCCTCGAAGTTGTCCTCGGGACTCCACTCCAGGCTGCCCTGATCGTACGCGATGTTGTCGTGATGATAGGGGATCGGCATTGCGCTGGCCACGTAGTCCATGGGGTTCTCACCCCGCTGGCTGTCCTCGTTGCGTACCACGCCCACCGGGTAATCCGGACACTGGTACACTTCGATCTTGCGCAGAATGCGATTGAGGATCCGGGCCCAGAACTGGCGCGGCAGGATGGTATTCTCCTTGCCCCAGAGCTGGTTGG
>CAZRSM010000514.1:0-9990 GCA_964602755.1 uncultured Planctomycetales bacterium | reverse complement strand
CTCGAACCAACCGCGGCGCTGGTCGACCCGATGCGACGCACACCCTCTGCCGACCGCCACGTCTCAGCCGCAGCAGCGGCGCGGCCGTTTCCGTCGCTCCACCCGGCGGCCGTTCGCAGCCGGCGTTCCGCCGCAGCCACGCCCGGCCCGGACCGATGCGCCGGCGAACGGTGAGGCGTGGCGCAACGCCGCTGATTTTTTCGGACCAGCCATCGAGTGCCCGGGTGCCCCGCGCAGCGGTCGGCAGCGTTTTTCTCGTGCCAAATCGGGCGGTTTGTCTATACTCAGAAACAGCCGCGAGCCGAGGACCGACCCTTCTGCTGTTCCACGGAGTATGCCCGATGCAGCGTTTGAACGTGCGCCTGTCGTGCTGTCTGCTGGCCACGGCCCTGCTGGTGCCGGCCGCGTGGCCCACCTGGTCGATCGTGATCGTCGACCGCGAGACCAAAGAAATCGCCATCGGTTCGGCCACCTGCATAACGGGTACCAACCTGAGGAAGTACGTGCCGATCGTGCTGGTCGACGTCGGCGCCGGCGCGGCGCAGTCCGCCGTCGATCTGCGGGCCCTCAATCGCCAGCGCATCCGCGCCGGCTTCGAAGCCGGCCTGCACCCCCTGGCGATCCTGGCCGACCTGGAGGCCCATGACGGGCGCCACCAGACGCGCCAGTACGGCATCGTCGACACCCGCGGCCGGGCGGTAACCTTCAGCGGCACCCAGAACGGAGCGTACGCCAGCGGGCTGGTGGGCAGCTTCGGCAACCTGGTCTACGCCATCCAGGGCAACGTCATCACCGGCCAGCCGGTGCTCGACGAGGCCGAAGCCGCCATCATCGTTACGCCCGGCGGCCTGCCCGAGAAGCTCATGGCCGCCATGGAAGCTGCCCGCGCGATGGGCGGCGACGGGCGCTGCTCGTGCGAACCCGCCGATCCCACAGGCTGCGGCTCGCCCCCGCCGGCCTTCGACAAGAGCGCCCACGTCGGGTTCATGATCGTCACCCGCCGCGGCGACATCGACGGCGTCTGCACGCGCAACCGCGGCTGCGCCAACGGCACCTACTACATGGCCCTCAACGTCCGCGACCAGACCGCCGACGATCCCGACCCGGTGTTCCAGTTGCGTGACCTGTTCGACGCCTGGCGGGCCGATCTGGTCGGCGTCGCCGACGCGGTCGAATCGCAGACCACCATCGCGCCCGACCGCCTGCTGGCCGGCAGCGGCCAGAGCGCCACCCTGACCATCGAACTGCGCGACTGGCAGGGCCTGCCGGCCGTCGGCGTCAGCTCGGTCGAGGTCAGCCACGATCCCCGCGGCAGCGCCGGCAGCAGCACCATCGGCCAGGTAAGCGACCTGGGCGACGGCGTTTACCAGGTCACGCTGACCGTCGGCACGACCCCCGGTCGCGACCGCTTCCTGATCGAGGTGTTCGACGCCGTCGGCCAGCGGCCGCTGATCCCCAGCCCGGTGCTGATCGTGCAGGATCCGCGCGCCGACCTCAACCACGATGGCCTCGTCGACCGGAACGATCTGGCCATCCTGCTGGGCGCCTACGGCATCGACGACGCCGGCGACATCGACGGCGACGGCCGGACCGGCCTCAACGACCTGGCGCTGATGATGAGCAACCTCTAGCCCGGCAGCATCGCCGCCCCGTACAGACAGGTGACCGCGCGCATCGCCCCCTACCGCGTCTCCGGCCGGCTGTTGACGTGCCTGATCCAGAACGGGGTGATGCGCTCGCAGGCCTTGGGGCCGAAGTACTTGCGGGTGATCTCGTCGGTGCGCGTCCCGTCGTCGCGGGCCAGCTCGCGCAGGTACTCCTGCAACCGCGCCTTGCCAGTGCGGTCGTGCAGCAGCGTGTGCACCAGCGTGTAGGCCTGGGCGTAGTAGACGTGCGAGACGCGCAGGTTCTCGTAGTCTCCCAATCTCACCGGCTGGCTGTTGTAGAACTCGGACCGCCGGGCACTGACGACCCGCCACAACGGCAGATGCTGCTTCTTCTGGATCAACTTGCGCACCAGGCGCCAGTGCTCGTCGGGCGGATTGCGGAACGTCAGCCCGCGGCGGGTGGCCCGCGCGTAGCCGTAGTGCGTGGCCAGCCCTTCGTTGAGCCAGATCGGCGGATCCTTGACGTAGCGGCGCAGAAACTGGTGGAACGCCTCGTGAAACAGCACCTCGCGCGTGTCCTCGAAGTTGCCCAAGTCCAGGATCAGCAACAAGTTGAGTGAGGGGATGAACATCCCGTTGGTGTGCTCGCCGCCGCCCAGGTACGCCCGGCGGAACTCCTCGTACTGCCGGCGCTGGCGAAACACGATCACGGGAAAGCGATCCTGCTCGTCGGCGTCGGCCATCGAACCCCCCGGGGAGTCCTCTGCTGCGCCGCCCCCGGCACGCCGCAACCCGCCGGCCTTGCCGGCCCCCCGCTTGCCCTTTGCCTTGCCCCTGTCAGCGGCCTTGGAGCGCTTCCGCCCGGCGGCGCGCCGGCGCTTCTCGTAGTCATCGAGTACGGACTTGAAGCCGCGTTCGTATTCGCGGTAGATGTACTCGAGCGCCTGCCCGTACATCGCCAGCCGCTCGTCACTGACGGTACCCGCCAGGCGATAATGCTCGGTCGTAAGGCGTACGTTGAGGTTTTCCAGCTTCCTGGCCAGCACCTGCCGCTGGGCCGCGGCCGGGGCGACCGCCGCCGCGACGACCAGCAGCGCCAGGCACCGGACGGCTGCCCGGCCGCCCGGTGGACCGGGTTCCGCCCTTCCGCCGTTCCCGCTGGAGGCTCGATTGCGCATCAGCATCCACTTGCCTTTCGAACTTCAACCGGTGACGGCCCCCGGAGTGGGGGCGAGTATAACGCGAGTGGCCGGCGGCGCCACGCTGTGGCGTGAGACGAGCACTTGGAGACTGCGGGTCGAAAAAAACGTTGGGGTTGCTCCTGGAGGCGCCGCGGCATACTGAGTTAACACATTGTTTTGCTAGGGGTTACGAACGCAAGCGGCTTTGCACCCACGGCGCGGGTGTGGCACAGCTCCATGAATCCCGGTTTTTTTCGGCCGCAGCGCTGCGAGCGCTATAATGTCTGGTAGTGGGTTCCCCATTGAACGAGTCGAGCAGTAGCTTCCATTCTCTTTGGGGATGTTCCAACAGTCACCGCCTGTGCTTAGGAGGAGTAACTGATGCGCACAATCACCACCTTGACCCTCGCAGCCAGCGTCCTGATCCTCGGTGCATCGGGCGCGCTGGCACAGTCGATGCCCGGCTACGTCATCCAGGAGTACGCCACGCTCAACGGTCCGGTCGAGATGACCTTCGACCCCACCGGCGTGATGTACGTCGGCCGCGATCTCGTGCCGTCGGGACAGGGGAACTGGGCCGACCCCACATACATCCACCAGGTCGGCATCGGCGGCACTCCGGTGGTTGAATACGGCGCCGTGGCGATCGAGGACCCCGACGCGGTACTGTACGACACCACCGGCAGCATCAGCGGCGTACCCGGGTCCGTGCTGGTCGCTGGCGGCAGTGCCACTTCGCCTGGCGGCCGCCTGTGGGCCATCCACCCCGACCAGAGCGTTCATCTCCTGTACGGCCCGGACCTGGCCATGGGCAACCCCAATGCCCTCGCGTTCGACAACAACGGACGCCTGTTGATCGGCGATGACGACGGGCAGGTGTATGAGTATGTCGGCGGAACGCCGAACCTGCTGTTTGCCGCGCCGGACCTCGGCGGCGGCATCGCCATCGACCCCTCCAACCGCATCTTCAATGCCAACATCGACGGCGTGATTCGTCTTTACGACTCCGACGGCACGCTGCTCGACGGCGCCTTCTACACCGGCCTGGGCACCAATCGCGCCGCCCCGATCGCCATCGGCCCCGGCGGCATCTGGGGCAATGACCTGTACACCGTCCATACCCAGACCGGCGAACTGCTGCGGATCGACATGTTCGGCAACGCCACTGTTATCGGCACCGGCTTCGGCGATGCCGACCGCATCACCGCCGATATCGCTTTCGGACCCGACGGAGCGATGTACGTCTCCTTCCTCGACGAGGATCGCATCATCCGCGTGATCCCCGAGCCTTCTGCGCTGGCCCTGCTCCTGCTCGGCGGGCTCGTGGCTGCTCGTCGCCGCACGTAGCGGGCGATGGCGCTGTAACAACATATAAGCTGCAACCACCGGCGGCGACGCGCCCCCGCGGCGTGTCGTCGCCTCTTTTTTGCCCGCTGCCTCTGCCCGTCGCGGGCCGCTGCGGCTCCCGAACTGCCGCCCGAATCCGCCGTATGAACAGCGTCTGCTTTTTTTCTCCCGGCCTCTAGCCCCTCGGGGCCAAGACCGATATTGTTAGCGGACGCGGCGCCGCCTGCGGCACCGCAACCCTTTGTGCAATAAGAACTTCAGAAAAACAGCCCTTGCGGCTGACGGGGACGGAGTATGCCCGGACAGCGAGTCATCATCAACGTTTGCGGTGCCCGACCAAACTTCATGAAGATCGCCCCGCTGATGCGGGCGTATGCGAACCACCCCGAGATCAAGCCTGTTCTGGTCCACACCGGCCAGCACTACGACCAGAACATGTCCGACCTGTTCTTCCGCCAACTCCGCATCCCCGAGCCCGACATGAACCTCGGCGTCGGCTCCGGGTCGCACGCAGTCCAGACCGCCGAGATCATGAAACGCTTCGAGCCGGTCCTGCTCGAACACCAACCCGATTGGGTAGTCGTCGTCGGCGACGTCAACAGCACTATCGCCTGCGGGCTGGTGGCCACCAAGCTCGGCGTCAAGCTGGCCCACGTCGAAGCCGGCCTGCGCAGCTTCGACCGCACCATGCCCGAGGAGATCAACCGTCTGTTGACCGACGCGATATCGGACCTGCTGTTCGTGACCGAGCCGAGCGGACTGGAGAACCTGCGCAACGAGGGCGTGCCGGAGCAGAAGATCCACTTCGTCGGCAACGTCATGATCGATACCTTGCGGGCCAACCTCGAACACGCCCGCCAGTCGCCGATCCTGGAGAAGCTGGGCCTCGCCGCCGGCCAGTACAACGTCGTCACGCTGCATCGGCCCAGCAACGTCGACGACGCCCGGACGTTCGGCCGCATCGCCGACGCACTCGAGGCCATCCAGCAGGACCTGCCGACGGTCTTCCCCATGCACCCGCGGACGCGCAACAACCTGCCCCGCCTGGGGTTGGCCGAGCGCTTCGCCGCGATGCGCAACCTGCATATCATCGATCCGCTGGGCTATCTCGACTTCCTGCGGCTGATGGCCGACGCGGCGGTGGTGCTCACCGACTCGGGCGGCATCCAGGAGGAAACCACCATCCTGGGCGTATGGTGCCTGACGATCCGCGAGAACACCGAGCGGCCCGTGACCATCACCAACGGCACCAACATGCTCGTCGGCACGAACACCGACCGCATCATCTCGGCCTACCGCGCCCGCCGCGCCGCCGGCCCGCCCGACGGCTCGCGCGTTCCGGAGAAGTGGGACGGCCAGGCGGCCGGACGGATCGCCGAGATACTGGCAGCCCATCCCCAATGCGTTGGCGCTCATCAAGCCGCGTCCCGTTGACATGCAAGGTCCGGGCACAAATCCCCCAGAGCAACCGGCGCACGCGCGGGGGACGCCTCGGTCGGCCCAGGAGTCGTCGCTCCAGCCCGAGAGTTATGGCCGCGCTTTCGTCAAGAACGTCACCTTCGGCCTGGCCAGTGCCCTGACGCGCTTCGGCCTGGGCATGCTCGTCGTGGCCTACGTTATTCGTCGGATAGGCACGGAGCGCTGGGGTCTGGTGGTGGTGGCGACGAGCGTGGTGACGTTCCTGGCGCTGATCCAACTGGGCGCCTCTGCCGGCCTTGGCAAGAAGCTGAACTCGCACCTGACCTGTGGCCGCTTCGACGATTTCGCCCGCTGTTTTACCGCGGGGCTGGTCCTATGCCTGGGGCTTTCTGGCGTTGTAGCCGTTGGCATCCTGGTCGTAGCGTTTGTGGTCTGGCCTGCTCTCAATATCAATCCCGCCTTCGCGCGTGAAGGCCAGCTCGTGCTGTTGGCTACCGGCGCGGCGACCATCTGTACGTCGATGAATCTGCCGTTTCTGGCCGGTCTCCAGGCACTGCACCGACTCGATGTCGATGCTACCGTCAACATCGTCGCCATTGTCGCCCGCTCGCTGGCGATCTTCGCGGCCTTCGAGCTGTGGTCCGCCAGCGCTCTGACGTACGCCCTGGCCCTCCTGGGCGGCGGCATGCTCATCCTCTTCGGCGACGCCACTTGGGTTCTGCGCCACGTACCCCACGCACGCCTGACGCGCAGCGGCCTCAACCTGCCACTGTTCAAAGAGCTTGTCAGCTTCAATGTGTTGACACTCTTCAATTCGCTCAATTACGTGGCGTTCATGCAGGCCCCGGCGCTCATCCTGACGCGCCTGGGAGAACCTGGCCTGTTGGCCGCCGGCCTGTATGGCTCGGCGCTCCAGCTTAACAACCTGACGCGCGGCTTGCTGATGCCCGGCTACAACGCCCTGCTTCCCATGGCAGCGTCGCTCGAAGCCCGCCGCGAGCTCGACCAACTGCGCAGGGTGTTCCTGCGAAGCACCCGTTTTTTCGGCGGGGTCGCCGCCCTGACGTGGGTCGGCTTTGCGGTATTGGGAGACCGCTTCCTGTCCTTGTGGCTCGGCTCGAACCTCGCCGGACTGCCTGATCTTCAACGGGCTTTGCCCTGGTTGATCGGCACATCCGCCCTCGGCATCGCCACTCTCCCCGCCGCCGCGTATCTCGTCGCCCTCGAGCGGCTGCGTCTCAGCGCCGTCTCCGGCGTGGCGCTGGCGGCGTTGCTGGTGGCTCTGCTGCTCGTCTTGCTGCCACCGTCTTCTGGCAAAGCGCTACTCTACGCGGCGATCTTTCTTTGTGTGTGCTTTGGTCTATACCAGCTCATCCGCGTGGCCATTGTTGCCTCCGAGCTTTCTGTCAGCGTGTCGGAACTGCTCAAAGCACTGGTCCTGCGACCGACACCCCCGGCTATCGCCGCAGCGGCGACCGCACTGCTGTGCGTGCGCCCGGCTCCGACCGACAGCATCCTCTGGTTCGTTCTGTCGGCCGTCGCCTGCGCCCTCGTGTTCGTCCTCTGTGCGGCCGTCTTCCTGCTCGACGCCGACGAACGTTCGCGTATCCCTGCCCTGGTGCGCCGGTGGCGCGGCGATGCGTCGGACCCGCCTGCGCCCACGCCGCCCAACCGAGAATGACCCATGTGTGCTGATACGTCCGCCGTCCGCGCGGGAACACGGCTGAGCATCCTGATAGCCCACGCCTACAGCCACAAGAACAAGGGCGACCGGTGTATCGTCGAGTCGCTGGTACGCATGCTCAGGCGCAACTTCCCCGACGCCCGCCTGGTCGTATCGAGCGTCGACCCGGAAGATGTGGGGATGTACGGCGAAGATGTCTGGGTGCCCGGGCTTCACCTGGCAGCCCTGCGCGGCCGCTCGCGCTTCGCATCGTACCGGGCAGGCCTCGGTTCCTTCGTCGGCGCCCGCCTGGCCACGTGGTTTGCGCCCACGGCTCACCCATTCGTCGCCGCCTGTCGCGACGCCGACCTGGTGCTTGGATGCGGCGGCGGCTACCTCTACGCCAAGAGCCCCGTCAATCTCCTGCTGTGCCTGGAGACCTTTCGCATACCATTGGCGCTTGGCAAACCAGTGGGTCTGTGCGCTCAATCCATCGGCCCCTTCAAGCCCCGACACTGGCAGACCCGAGCCACCAGGCGATTGCTGGAACACCCGCGTCTGCTGGGCATTCATGTACGCGAAAACGTTTCCTACGAATTGCTTCAATCGTGGAACCTGGAGGCCAAGACCACACTCGTGCCCGATCTCGCCCTGGCATTCGCCCCCCCCGCGGAGCCAACGGAACGGCGAGCGCAGGCCCAGCGCGCCATAGGATTCACGGTGCGAAACTGGTTTCGCGACGCCGAACGCCAACGGCAGTACGAGCAGACGTTTGCCCAGATCCTCGCGGCCGTCGGCGGCGCGTATCAGCGTCTCGCTGGCTTTCTCCAGGTCACCGGCAGCGAGTTCAGTGACTCTGACGAACCTGCCACACAGCGTGTCATCGCCGCTCTTCCGCCGGACCTGCGCTCGCACGCCGGGATCGTTTCTCCCCGCGATCCGCAGAGCATGCTCGCAGTCCTGCGGGAAATGGACGTGTTCGTCGGCACGCGCATGCACTCGAACATCCTCGCCCTGCTGGCTGGCGTACCGACGGTGGCGATAGGCTATCAGTACAAGACGGCCGGCATCATGCAAATGCTCGGGCTTGACTCGTACGTTTTCGACATTACCGATCTGTCGCCAACTCCCGTGATTGCCGCCGTCGAACGCGCCGCTTCCGCCGGCAAGGAGTATTTCGCCGAGGCCGGGCCTGCCATAAAGCAACATGCGCAAGCCACCGAGTCCAGCGTTTGCACGCTCGTGCGAACGCTGGCCGCGGCCGCCGGCCGAACAGCCCGATCGGACGAGGAGGGGACCAGATGAAACCAGTTGCCATGCTGTGCCACGGCACCGAGGGCTACGGCGTACGACGCGTCGTGCTCGACCTGCTAGCCGGCATCGACACTACTCAGCTACTCGTTATCGAGCCTGGCCCCCTCATGGAGGACGCGCGCACGGCCGGAATCCCCGTGGCCCAGCTCTCGCTTCCAGAGCCGTTCGAGCCGTATCGCGTCAGCCCGTCACTGCTGCTGCGCCAGCGTCAAGCCCTGCGGCACAACGCGGCCGCCGTGGTGGACTACTGCCGCGACCACGGCATCCGCATAGTTCACACTCACTTGCTGCCACTTCACATTGTAGCCGGAATGTCTCGTCGCCTCAGCCACAAGCAAGTGGAATCTGTATGGCATTTCCACGTCATCCCCGGCCAGGGGCGGCTCGGACGACTGACGCGCCTGGCACACAACATCGGCGGACTGCGCTGGGCTGGCAGGATTATTGCGGTATCCGAGGCAACTGCCAGCGCATATCGCTCCGTCTTTCGCAAGCATGTCCGTGTCGTGTACAACGGTATCCCCCAGCCTCCACCACTCGACGAGGCCCGTGCTGCCGAGTTGCGACAGCGCTACCGACATCGCTGGGCGCACACTCTCTGCTGGGCCGGGCGCCTGGTGCGGGGCAAGGGTGTGCACGTGGCCATCCAGGCACTTGCCCAGCTCGCGCGCCGGGATGTCGGCCTCGTGATACTTGGAGATACCGAGGACCCCGGTTGCCAGGAAAGCGGCTATCTTCGCGAGCTGGAGGAGCTTATCGGCACCCACGACCTGAGCTCACAAGTCGAGTTGGCGGGGCGTGTGGACTATGTGGCCGAGGTCATGGCAGCGAGCGATCTGCTCGTGCATACGCGCCTCGACCCGGAGCCGTGCAGCATGGTCATCATCGAGGCCCTGAGTGTCGGCCTCCCGGTCGTCGCAACCTCTACCGGCGGAACGCCGGAACTGGTGCGTCCCGATTTCAACGGTCTCCTGGTGCCGCCCGGCCAGCCTGTCGCCCTCGCTGCGGCGTTGGACCGGCTGCTCTCTGACCCGAGGCGCCGCCACGAGCTTTCACGCAGTGCTCTTTCCGATGCGCGCTCGCGTTTCTCTCTTGAGCGCGTCATCGCCCAGGTCCAATCCGTCTATGCCGAGCTAGGCGCGCGCTGACCCCTCCACGTGTGCCGACTTGGCCACCAAGAGGCTTGATGACGTCATGGTCGACACTTCAACCCTCGTTGTCGCCCTCGTTATAGCCGGCGGTTTGTTTCCCGCAGCGATCGCCCTGGCCGTCAAGTTCCCATGGCTTTCGTTGGCGCTGTTCTGGATACTGCCGGTCATCAAGATGTGGTTGATAATGTACGTACCGGTTGTGCGCGCCCTGGATCCCACCGCCATTACCGGGCTGCTCGTAATCGCTGCCATGATTGTGACCCCCATGACGCGGCCGCGCGCACCGCTCCTGGTAGACAAGCCCGCCG
>CAZRSM010000513.1:0-3007 GCA_964602755.1 uncultured Planctomycetales bacterium | reverse complement strand
GCGATGCCCGGCGGATGGCCCGCCTGGGCATCGTCGCTTCGGTGCAGCCGTGCCACCTGCCGGGTGACATTCATACCGCCGAGCGGCACTGGCCGGGTGTGCTGCCGCACGCTTTTGCGTATCGCACGCTGGCCGAGGCGGGCGTGGTGCTGGCGATGGGTTCGGACGTGCCCATCGAGACCATCGACCCGCGCAAGGGACTGTTCGGGGCGGTATGTCGCACGACGCTCGACGGCTACCCCCTCGGCGGCTTCTACCCCCAGCAACGCCTGGGACCGGTCGAGGTGCTCCGCGGCTATACGCTGGGGTCGGCCGTCGCGGCCGGCGGCGCGGCCGAGTCGGCGGCGCTGGCGCCCGGCGGTCCGGCCGATCTGACGTTGTGGTACGATGATCCGCTGAGAGCCGACCGGTCGGAACTGATGCACGTGCGCATCGCCGGTTGCGTGGTGGCCGGCCGGGCGCATGTGGATTGAAGGCCGGTCGCCCACGCCGCGCGAGCAAGGAGAGCGACACCGTGGCCCGCTGTACCATCGGCATCGACCTGGGCGGAACCAACATCAAGGCCGGCATCGTCGATCGGGCCGGCGTGCTGCTGGGGCGCACCAGCATTCCTACCGAGGCCCGGCAAGGCTTCGAGCACGTCTTCGGCCGGCTGGTCGGGCTGATCGAGACGCTGCCGGGCGAACTGGGCGTGCAGCGCCGCGACATCGCGGCGGTGGGCATCGGCACGCCCGGTCCCATGTCGCACAAAGAAGGCATCATCTACGGCGCGCCCAACCTTCCCGGTTGGGTGAACATCCCGCTGCGCGACCGGCTCAGCACCGCCGTCGGGCTGCCGGTCACGCTCGACAACGACGCCAACGCCGCCGCCTTCGGCGAGTTCACAGCCGGCGCCGGCCGCGACGTGTCGGACATGGTGATGCTGACGCTGGGCACCGGCATCGGCGGCGGGATCGTGGTCGCCGGGCGGCTGCTGCGCGGGTTCTTCGACAACGCCGCCGAGATCGGCCACACCATCATGGTGCCCGACGGGCGGCCGTGTCCGTGCGGCCAGCGCGGCTGTTTCGAGCGCTACGCTTCGGCCAACGCGGTCGCCGAGCGGCTCGTCGAGGCCATCGGTGCCGGCGAGCGGTCGAGCCTGGGGCCGCGGGTGCAGGCCGGCGGGCGGATCACCTCGCGTGACGTCTGCACGGCGGCCCAGGCCGGCGACGAGCTGGCGCGGCGCATCTGGGACGAAACCTGCCGCTATCTGGCCATCGGCTGCGTCAACGTGCAGCACATGGTCAATCCCGAGCTGATCGTGCTCGGCGGCGGGCTGATCGGGGCGGGGGCGGCGCTGCTCGAACCCGTGCGGCACCACTTCGGGCAACTGGTCTGGAACGTCTCGCGCGACGCCCCACACATCGAGTTCGCCACGCTGGGCGACGACGCCGGCGTCATCGGCGCCGCGGCCCTGGCGGCTCTGGATCACGGTGGTCAGAGCTGACGCGCCGGCCGGCGCGCGAGTCGCTCTTGTGCGACAGTCTCACTGGTGGCTGGGGCGCTTGATGCCGTATTTGCGCAGGCGGTAGCGGAGGTTATCGCGGCTGATGCCCAGGGCCTTGGCGGCGCGGGTCTGGTTCCAGTCGTGTTCCTCCAGGGCCCGCAGGATCATGGCCTTTTCGTAGCCTTCCAGGGCCGTGGCCGGCGGGCGGCCGACGGGCGACTCCGACTGCCCCACGATCTCGCGCGGCAGCATTTCCGGGCCGATCTGGCCGCTGTCGCACAGCAGTACCGCCCGCTCGATCACGTTGCGCAGCTCGCGGATGTTGCCCGGCCAGCGGTAGGCGCACAGCAGCTCCATGGCCTGGCTCGAAATCTGCGGCGCCGGCCAGCCCAGCTCTCGGGCGGTGGTGTCTACGAAGTGCCGCACCAGTTGCGGGATGTCCTCGCGCCGCTCGCGCAACGGCGGCAGGCGGATCGGAAAGACGTTGAGGCGATAGTACAGGTCGTCGCGGAACTCGCCGCGCTCCATGGCCTGCTTCAAGTCGCGGTTGGTGGCGGCGATGATGCGTACGTCGCAGGCGATGGTCTTCTGGCCGCCGACCCGCACGAACTCGCGCTCCTGCAGGACGCGCAGCAGCTTGATCTGGGTCGAGGGGCTGATCTCGCCGATTTCGTCGAGGAACAGCGTGCCGCCGTTGGCCAGCTCGAAGCGTCCCAGCTTGGTGGCGGTGGCGCCGGTGAACGCGCCGGCCTCGTGGCCGAACAGTTCGCTTTCCAGCAGCGTCTCGGGCAGGGCGGCGCAGTTGATGGCGATGAAGGGCCGTTCGCGCCGCGGGCTGTGAGCGTGGATACGCCGCGCGCTGAGCTCCTTGCCGGTGCCGGTCTCGCCCAGCAGCAGGACGGTGGCGTTGGTGCCGGCCACGCGATCGCAGAGACTGAGTACTTCCTGCAAAGCGGGGCTCTGGCCGATGATGGGCGTCTCCGGCTGGGCGGCCTGACGCAGCGTGAGGTTCTGCTTCTTGAGATCCTCGTGCCGCAAAGCGTTGCCGGCGCTCAGCGCCGCCAGGTTGGCGAAGATGCTGAGCGTTTCGAGGTCGCGCTGCGTGAACGGCGTGCGGTCTTTCTTGTTGAGCACCTCGACCACGCCGATGACCTCGCCGCGATAACGCAGCGGGGCGGCGATGAGTTCACGTGTGCGAAATTGCGAACGTTTGTCGAACTCGGGATAGAAGTCGGGGTCGACGTGAGCGTCCTGCGAGATCTCGGCCTTGCCGGTGCTGGCGACGCGGCCGGCAATGCCGCGGCTGGCGTCGAACTCCTGGCCCAGCAGCTTGGCGGCCGTTTCGCCGACGGTGGCCTTGAACACCAGCTTGTTGCGCGGCTTGTCCATCAGCAGAACCGAGGCGGCATGGGCTTCGAGCACGTCGGCCGCCGACTGGGCAATGGCCTGGAGGGCCTTTTCCATCTCCAGCGAGCTGTTGATGGCGACTGCGGCTTCGAGCAGCGCCGCGAGCGTGGGGCC
>CAZRSM010000512.1:0-2615 GCA_964602755.1 uncultured Planctomycetales bacterium | reverse complement strand
CCAAGCGGTCGTTGTAGAAGCTCTCGCCGCACACGTCTTCGTCGGTCAGCAGCACGTTGAGCAGCGCGTAGATTTCGAGGAACGCGCGGCGGCTGGCGGCGCAGATCGTCTGCCACACCTGCCGGGCCGCCGGGTCGCCCGACTGCAGCGCGCCCACCGCGGCCCGGGCCTGTTCGGCGAACTGCGGGTCCGATTTGAACAGCTCCTGGGCCTGGCGGTAGTGCTCCTCGATGGCCGCCAGCACGTCGTCGTGCGTTTCGGCCGAGGGCACCGGGTGGCGCCGGTACCAGGCGATCAGCATTCCGAACTGCGTGCCCCAGTCGCCCACGTGGTTCTGGCGGATCACGCGATGTCCCAGAAACGCCAGCAGCCGGGCGAAGGCGTCGCCGATGATCGTGGAGCGCAGATGCCCGACGTGCATCCGCTTGGCGATATTGGGCGACGAGTAGTCGATCACCACGGTTTGCGGATCTTCGACCGGTGCGATGCCGCAGCGATCGGCGCCCTCGTCGGCCGGGCCGATCTCGCCCAGCCGCCGGGCCAGGTAGCCGGCCGAGAGCCGGATGTTCAAGAAGCCCGGGCCGGCGATTTCGAGCGGCTCGGCGAGGTCGTCCAGTTCGACGGCCTCTGCGATTCGCGCGGCGATGTCGCGCGGCCTGGCCTTGAGCTGTTTGGCCAGCGGCATGGCGGCGTTGCACTGGTAGTCGCCGAAGCGCGGATCGCTCGCCGGTCGGATCAGCGGATCGACCTTATCGGGCGTGGTGTCGGTCAGTCCGGCGATGGCCCTGGCGAAGCGTTGCCGCAGAGTTTCGATGATGCTGGGCTCTTTCATGGTGCCAGCGAGGGTAGCGTAACAGTGCGGGACGTCAACGCCGGCCGGACCCGCGGCCTCGGGGGCGGCCGGGCCGAAAAAGGGCTGTCAACGGCGATTCCCGGCTGCTAGAATCGGATCAAGGAAGCGTCGGCCGATGGGGCGAACGGCCGGCGTCTGATAATCGACGTATCGGCCGCGAGGGCCTGCGACCACCAATCGAGCCTGGAGGGAGTCCCATGGGAGAGAGAGGAACACACAGGATCAGTCTGTACCTGCTGGCCGTCGTCGGTGCCGCACTGGCCGTCGCGGTCTGCGTCGAGCACGAGCCGCCAGCGACCCGGCCGTTGGCACCGGCCGCCATGGCCCCGGCGGGTCTCGACACCAGCAGGCTCGGCGCACCGGCCGGCGGACGAGTCATCGACCTGACCGACCCGGGAGCGGTGGCCTGGAGCGTGGCCGAGGCCGAAATCATCGACACCCGGCTGTTCGAAACCCAGGTCTACGACGGGTCGCGCTGGGACGGCAAGTCGCGCTTCCTGCGCGACGTCCTGCCGCCGCACCAGCGCCGGCCGCTGATCGACGGCGTGGGTCAGCCCAACAGTCTGCTGCCCGGCGGTCTGCTGGAGGCCCGGCGGGTGGCCGCCAACGCGCCGCTGTTCCCCGGCATCGACGTCAGCCAGAGCGGCGGGTGGCAGCCGCCGGACTGCACGCTGGCGGTCGGGCCTGATCACATCGTGACCACCGTCAACATGGCGATCGGTTTCTACGGCAAGGACGGCAGCGAGCAGTTCGTGATACCGCTCAACGACACCGGTTCGCCGGGCTTCTTCGAGGACGTGGGGGCCGGCGGGTTCACCTTCGATCCGAAGTGTTTCTACGACCACTATTCGGGCCGCTTCGTGGTCATCGCGCCGGAAGTCTACGACAACAGCGCCTGGCTGTGCATCGCGATCTCCGACGACAGCGACCCGCACGGCATCTGGTACAAGTACCGCACCGACTGCGTTATCTGGGTCGGCTCGCTGAGCTACTGGCTCGACTATCCCGGTCTGGGGTTCGACCAGGACGGCATCTACGTCACGGGCAACCTGTTCGGGCTCAACAACGGCGGCTGGGCCGGCGTGCTGTTCCGCATCTTCGACAAGGCTCCGATGCTCAACGGCGACCCGGTCTCGTTCGCCGACCTGCGCGGCGGCAGCGCCGCCAGCGTCCAGGTGGCCCAGCACTTCGGGGCCAACCAGGCGCCCTACTTCGTCTCGCTGGCCACCAGCTCGTCGCTGCGCGTGCACGCCATCGTCGATCCGCTCGGCAGCCCCTCGCTGGTCTCGACCACCGTGGGCGTGCCGTCGTTCACGCCGCGCGGCAGCGACCCGCCCAACGTGGGCGGCACGCTGTGGACGTTCGATTCGCGCATCATGAACGTGCACTGGCGCGACGGCGACCTGTACGCCGCCCATCACATCGACGTCAGCGGCCGCAACGTGGCCCGCTGGTACCGCCTGAACACCAACGACTGGCCCAACAGCGGCTCGGTGAGCTACGTCGAATCGGGCAACGTCGACGAGGGCGGCGACGTGCACACCTACTTCCCGGCCATCTACGCCAACCAGTACGGCAGCGTGGCCCTGGTCATGGCTTCGTCGACCGCGAGCACCACGCCGGTGATCAAGGCCACCGGGCGGGCCGCGAGCGACCCGCCGGGCACGATGGGCGCCACCACCACGCTCAAGGTCAGCGACACCGGCGCCGACGGCCGCTGGGGTGATTACTTCGACGTGGCCGTCGACCCCACCAACGACGC
>CAZRSM010000511.1:0-1874 GCA_964602755.1 uncultured Planctomycetales bacterium | reverse complement strand
CGGATGGCGTGGAACGCCGGCGGCGCCTCCTCGACCGCCACCAGGGTCACGTCGGCCGGCAGGCGGTGTCCGATGGCCCGGCGCAGGTTGTCGGCCGGGATCGCGCACGTGGTCCGCAGGTGGGCCACCTGGCCGCGGGCGTGGACGCCGGCGTCGGTGCGGCTGGCGCCGACGATGTTGAGGGGGTGGCGCACGATTCGCCTGGCGACCTCCTCGATCTCTTCCTGCACGGTTCGCACGCCGGCCTGGCGCTGCCAGCCGTGGAACGCGCCGCCGTCGTAGGCGATGGTCAGCTTGAGTGTGCGTTGCATGGGATCAGCGGTTCATATGGCCAGCGATTCGCGCACTTCGATCAGGTTGCCGGCCGGGTCGTGCAGCAGCATGCGTCGTTCGGTCCATCCCAGGCCGTGCAGGAACTCATATGGCCAGGGCTGCTGATCGAGGCGCTGGCGCAGCTCGTCCAGTCCATCGACCAGCAGCCGCACGCGAATGCGCACCGGGTCGATTATCGGATCATGGCGCACCTGCAGCAGCAGGCCGCGCTGCTGGCTGCCCAGACCCAGGCAGCCGGGGATCTGGGCGCCGTCGGGCCAGGGTTCGAGTCGCAGCAGACGCGTGTAGAAGTCGCGCACCTGCGCAACCCGCTCGGCGGGCATCTCGGCCCGTACCTCGCGCACGCACAGCACCTCGGTCGGCCGTGGTTTGCCACGTACCAGCACACCCATACATTTCAATATACAGGCAAACCGCCGGCCGCGCAGCTACGCGGCGGTCGGGGCAGGCCGCAAAGGTGGCCAAGCGCCGCGGCGCGTCGTATGATGCCCCGCGACGCCGACCGAGCGTGGGCCGGCGCGGTTTTTCACGTGCGAGGCAAGAGAGCCACATGAGCACCACAGCCCGATACCGACGCGTGTTGCTGAAAATCAGCGGCGAGGGGTTCGCCCGCCCCGGCGAGTTCGGCGTCCAGCGCGAGCCGCTCGAGCGCATGGCCGACGAGCTGCGCCAGGTGGTGGCAGCCGGCGCGCAGGTGGCGGTGGTGGTCGGGGCGGGTAACTTCACGCGCGGGGCGGCGCTGGTGCGCGAGCTGGGCTTCGAACCGGCGGCGGCCGACTACATGGGCATGGTCGCCACGCTGCTCAATGCCCTGGCACTGCAAGAGGCCCTGGAGCGGCTGGGGCTTGATACGCGCGTGCAGAGCGCCATCCCCATCCAGCGGGTCTGCGAGCCGTTCATGCGCCGCAAGGCGCTGCGTCACCTCGATAAGGGGCGCGTGGTGATCCTGGCGGCCGGCACGGGCAATCCGCACGTCACCACCGATACCTGCGCCGCCCTGCGGGCCGCCGAGCTGCGAGCCGAGGTGGTCCTCAAGGCCACCAAGGTCGACGGGGTCTACGACGACGATCCGGAGAAGAATCCGCAGGCCAGGCGCTACGAGCGCCTCAGCTACGCCGACGTGATCGACCAGCGGCTCCGGGTGATGGACATCTCGGCCATCGACGTGTGCCAGCAGCACCACGTGCCGATCATCGTCTTCAACCTCTTCGAGCCGGGGGCCTTGCTGCGCGTGGTCAACGGCGAGCCGGTGGGCACCCTGGTCGACGAGGGTGGGCACTGACCCCCAGGGGGACGCGGGGAGAGGGATTGAGGGAACAGGGATTGAGGGATTGAGGGGTTGCATCCGGCTGGCGGCGCGGCTGTCCGCCGGCGGCGTGCATTCGCGGGCTTCGACACCCCTGTGGTCCCCCCTGGAAGGGAGGACGGTCAATTGCGCGTGCCGCGGAACTCCCCTCCCTTGTAGGGAGGGGCGCGGGGGAGGGTCGAGATTGCGAATGCAAGATGATAAGTGGGAAGTGATAAATGGCTGTCATGCGACG
>CAZRSM010000510.1:0-7875 GCA_964602755.1 uncultured Planctomycetales bacterium | reverse complement strand
GCGCAGTTGCAGGCCTCGCCACGCTTCCGCGATCGGCGGATCGTAACCAGCATCGAAAAGGCCCCGGCGTTCTACCCGGCCGAAGAATACCACCAGGATTATCACGCCAAACACGGCGGCTCGTGCCCGCTGCCAGCCGAGTAGCCGCCGCCAGCCAGCCCAGGGGGCGGGCGGTCTGCGGGCAGAGCCGGCCAACGCAGCCGCGCCGCCGCCGGCGCGCGACAACTCGCTGCTGGCAATCCGTCATTCGCTATTCGCTGGCGTGCCCGATCAACGGATCGTGCGGCTCGCAGTAGTCGCTGGGATGAGCATCGTCGTGGGCTTCCGGCTCTATGTGGGTCATGATGTGGACGGTTTCCTGCGGGAACTGGGCGCGGATGGTTTCTTCGAGGCGGGTGGCCCGGTCGTGGGCCTCGTGGGTGGTGATCTCGCCCGGCACCAGCAGGTGCACGTCTACCCACAGCTCGTCGTTCAGCCGCCGGCAACGCAACTGGTGATAGCCCGACAGGTCGCCCGCGTCGACGTGCCGGCGCAGCGCCTCCACCAGTTTGGCCGTCACCTGTGGGGATACCTGGTCCATCAGGCCGGCGAACGAGCCTTTGAGCAGCGACAGCCCCGAGATCATGATGATCCCCGCGATGGCGATGGCCGCCGCCGGGTCCAGCCACTGCACGCCGGTGAGCCGCACCAGTCCCAGTCCAACCAGCGCCGCCGCCGTGGTCCACACGTCGGTCAGCACGTGCTTGCCGTTGGCGATCAGCACCAGCGTGTTGTGCCGCCGACCGACGTGGATCAACACCGTGCCCAGCACCAGGTTGATGGCCGCCAGCACGGCGGCGATCAGGAGGCCGACATCGAGATTGCGCAGCTCGACGCCGTAGAGCAACCCGTGAATGCCGCTGTAGAGCACGGCGCAGGCGGCCCCGAACACCAGCGCCCCCTCGAAACCCACCGAGAAATACGCGATGCGTCCGTGGCCGTAGGGATGGCCCGGATCGGCCGGCCGGCCGGCATACCACAGGCTGTAGGCGCTGAGCAGCGTGGCGACGCCGTGAACCACCGACTCGGCCACGTCTGCCAGCAGGGCCGCCGAGTGCGTGAGCGCATAGGCCGTCAGCTTGCCGCCCAGCATCAGGGCCGAGACGACCAGGCTCAGCGTCATCGCCACTTTGCGGAGGTCGCGTTCCGGCATCGCACCGGCCAGTTTACTTCGCGCCGCCGACCATAGACAGGCCCTGGCTCGCCAGCGGGTCCGCCGGTAGCCTGCTGTCGAAAATGAACTGGGAACCAGCCCCCGAAAAAGCCGCGAGCTGCGCCTGCCCGTCATGAATGCGACTCACACCGACCACCCGTCGCCACGCTTCGGCGCACACGTCTCGATCGCCGGCGGCGTGCACAAGGCGCTCGAGACGGCCTTCGCACTGCGCATGGATTGCATGCAGATCTTCGTAAAAAACCAGCGCCAGTGGGCCGCGCCGCCGCTCGACGCCGCCCACGTGGGCCGCTGGCACGAACTGCTGGCCAGGCCGGGGTTCGGCCCCGTCGTGGCACACGCAACTTACCTGATCAACCTGGCGACCGCTGACCGCAGCCTGGCCGGCCGCAGCAAGCAGGCGCTGACCGACGAGCTGTTGCGGTGCCAGACGTTGCACATTCCCTACCTGGTGGTCCACCCCGGGGCCGCCGGCCAGCAGCCCGTCAGCCGCGCCCTGCGGCGGGTGGCCCGGGCCCTCGACGCAATCCTGACCCGCCACGCGGACCTGACCGTCATGCCGCTGCTGGAAACCACCGCCGGCCAGGGCACCTCGCTGGGCCGCAGTTTCGCCGAACTGGGCGAGATCATCGGCCAGATGCGCTGCGGCCGGCGCGTAGGCGTGTGCCTCGACAGTTGCCACCTCTTCGCGGCCGGGTATGACCTGCGCGACGCGGCGGCTTACGAGCAGATGGTCGCCGAGGCGCACCGGGAGGTCGGCCTGGAGCGCATCCGCTGCTGGCACCTCAACGACAGCCGGCATCCCTGCGGCTCGAACCGCGACCGCCACGAGCACGTCGGGCACGGCGCCATCGGCACCCGTGGTTTTCGACACATCGTCGCGGATACGCGCTTCGCCGGCCTGCCCATGATCCTGGAAACACCCAAGGGCACCACCGACTCGGCCGAGGACTGGGACCGCGTCAACCTGCGCACACTGCGCCGTCTGGCACGCAGCGCCCGGCGAAGCCGGGCCCGCAACGCCGACCGCTGACTCCCGGCGGGAGGGACGAAGGGGACAGGGATCAGGGATTGAGTCGCAGGGCAGCGCCGCCTACCATCCGGGGGAAGAAGTTGTGCCGCGGCGCGGGGAGGGATTCAGGGATCGGGGATTGAGGGATTGGGGAGATGGATTTGCCGGGGAGCGCGTATAGTGTAACAAACTGCGGAGAGTGCCCCTATGGCAGCCTGTGAGCAGAAATGTGCAGAGAGAGTCATTCTGAAGTCTTTCCTCGGGCAGCAGGGGATCAGAGGCCAGGTAACTTCCCAGGAACGTCCCGATTTCCTGGTCGACTCGGCCGATGGTCCCCTGGGCGTCGAACTGACTCAATACCACTGCACAACGTCGGAGGGCGGCTCTCCGGAGCGCAGGTTGACCCATGAAATGAGCAATGTCCTGTGCCACCTACGGAAAATCGCCAGACGGCCTGAGTACGCGCACCTGCATGGGTTGGATGTGATCCTCGGCCCGCAATCCGGTGATGGGCCTCATCGACGCGACCGCGAGCCCCTGGCATTGGAGGTTATCAAGTACGTAAGTACATGCGCGGATGCAGTAAGAACAACCGGCCATATGCGCGAACAGAGGCCCTTTGTTGACGAAGGGGGCGAAGGTGATTACAAGCTCATGGACAAGTATCTCAGGTATATCTCCATCGGCCCGGTCGGACACGACACGTTTACGGCCACCATCTGCCTGACCGGCTTCGTCAGCGTAAACATAGCGAGTCTGCAGCAGTGCATCGGCAAGAAGATTAACATGTACCGGCGCCTGGCGCCGCATGCCAAGAGACTGTGGCTGCTTGTCTATGCACAGGGAGACGTCAACAGTGCGTGTTTGCCCAGTCCCGACGTGGTCAAGGACGTACTGGAGTCACGGGAGGGTGCCGAGCTTCGCAGGCTCGTGCGAAGCGGCGATGGCCACCGGGGCGAGCGCGGGAACCCGTTCGAGCGCGTCTTTCTCTACGATTTCGCGCGAGGCATTGCGTACGGGCTATGAGGCTGCGCGGACTTGGCGCTTGCTTGCCGGTCTTCTACCGTCTGCCCGCGGGGCGGGCACTGCCCACCATCCGGCTTTCCGTTGGCGGCCCGCGTCCGCCGGCCTCGACCCCGCTGCAACCGGTCCCCTGGAAGGGGGGCGGTGAGCCGTGCGCGCCGCTGATCCCCCGCAAAAGGAGGGGAGAAAGCGCTCCGGCGGCCGGTGAAGGGACGACGCCATGCTGGAACGGACGACGCTCGAAACGCTGGTAGCCGCGGCCGCGGCGCTGGTGACGCTGCTGACCTGGGGGGCGGCGCTGGTCTGGTTGCTGCGTGAAAAGCCGCGGCGTCCCGCGGCGCGCAGGAAAACCGAGGCGCAGATGGCCCGGCCCGTCGCCGATGCGACCGCGCCGCCGGCCGAGTCGGCCGACCAGCGGCGGCCTTGAACCATGAGGCGGGCAAAGCCGTGAACGTGCAATCGCCGCCAACGCGGACGACGCCTGCCAGGCGGCGCGTGCTGCTGGCGACGATGCTGTTTCTGGAGCATGCCATTCGTGGCGCGTGGATTCCGATCCTGCCGCTGCACCTTCAGGACCTGGGGCTGTCGAACACGCAGATCGGCATCGTCTTCTCTACGTTGGCGTTGGCTTCGATCCTGGCCCCCTTCGTGGGCGGACAACTGGCCGACCGCGTCATGCCGGCCCAGGCGGTCATGTGCGTCGCACATCTGGCCGGGGCGGTACTGCTGTGGCTGCTGGCCGACGCGCGCGACTTCACGACCATACTGATCCTGCTGCTGGCCGATTCGCTGGTCTACATGCCCACACTGGCGCTGAGCAACCTGATCGTTTTCCGCCACCTGGCCGACCGCCAGCGCGAATACGGCCCGGTGCGCCTGTGGGGCACGGCGAGCTGGGTGGTCGTGGCCGGCGGATTGTGGGTGTGGCTGAGCAAGCCGGCGTGGCTGCCCGGGGCTGCCGGAGCCACGACCGCCGACGCCCTGCGGGCCGGAGCGCTGCTTTCGCTGGTTCTGGCGGCTTTGAGCGTGCTGCTGCCGGCAACGCCGCCCGAGCCGCGGCAAGGCGGCCCGCGGTTGGCGCTGCTCGGCTCGCTGCGGGCGATGGCCAGCCGATCGAACGTGACCTTCCTGCTGGTGAGCTTCTTTCTGACGATGGGCCTGCCCTTTACGTATCCCTTCGGCGGACTGTTTCTGCGCTCGCTGGGCGTAAGCGATGCGCACGTGGCGCCGTTGATGGCCCTGGGACAGGTGGGCGAGATGGCGGCCTTCGCGCTGCTGGCCTGGGTGCTGGCGCGCTGGGGCTTCAAGGTCACCTTCCTGGTGGGAACCGCCGCGTGGGTGCTGCGTTTTGCGATCTGGTCGGCAGGCGGGCCGTGGCCGTTGGTGGTGGCGGCGCTGTTGCTGCACGGTCCGTGCTTCGCCTTCGTGCTGGGGCTGGGACAGGTATACGTGGACCAGGTCTCGCCGCCCGACGTGCGCGCCAGCTCGCAGGCGTTGCATCAGGTGGTGACGTTCGGGCTGGGCGGGTGGATCGGCAACCTGATCTCCGGCCTGGCCGCCGACCACCTGACCACCCTCGCACCGGACGGCACGGCGATCACCGACTTCGGGCAGTTCTACCTCTGGCCGGCGCTGGGGGCGGCGGCGTGCCTGGTGGCGTTCGCCTGGCTGTTCAAGTCGCCCACGCGGCCCGCAGCCGACTTCTCGCCAGCTCCTGATCTCCCGCTGTGAGTGCCGGCTGGTCGGTCACCTCGCCCAGCTCGATCGCCGGCGCGCCGGCCTGACCGAGCAGCTCGGTGACCCGCGCCGCGTCCGCGGTCTCCACCACATAGCCGGCGGTCAGCGGCTCCAGCGGCGGCGGGGTCTGTGACCACGGGGCCGTCAGCCGCACGCCGCGCGCGGTGGCCGCCATGAGCATTTCAGCGACGCTCACCAGCCAGCCGCCGTCGGAAACATCGTGACAGGCAGCGATCAGGCCCCCTGAGATGGCCCGGGCGAGGGCGGTATGAATGGTGGCTGCCTGGGCCAGCTCGAAGTCGACCCGCGGCAGAGCGCCGACCAGCAGCAGCCGGTTGCCCGGCTGCTTGAGATCCGGGCTGATGCAGCGGCGCACGTCGTCGATCAGGCTCACGGCGCTGATCAGCAGCGTGCCGGGGATGGCCAGGCGCCGCGTGCGGCGGATGCGCTCGGCCGTGCGCCGCCAGACGGCTCGTGGATCGGGGAAGCTGGCCGGGCTGCGCCGGGCGTACTCGCCCAGCAGTTCGATAAGCGGCTCGACATCCTCTTCGCGCAAAGCGAATTCGTTGTTGAGCGAGTCCTTGCCGGAGATGAACGGCACGCCATAAGCCACGGCGGCGTCGTGGCAACCCCGACAGGCGCGCACCAGGCCGCCGAGCTGTTGCGGCTCGTCGCAGCGTCCCCAGCAGAAGTTGTCGAGCACGGCGCAGCGCTGCGGATCGCCGCCGACGGACACAACGTTGCGCAGCGCCTCGTCGACCGCCGCCAGGGCGGCCCAGTACGGGTCGTAGTCGGACAGCTCCGGCGCCAGTCCGCAGCCGATCGCCACGCCGCGATAGCTGTCGAGTCGCGGACGGATGACGGCGGCGTCGGCCGGTCCGCCACCCGGGCCGGCCAGCGGCTTGATGACGCTGCCGCCCTGCACCTCGTGATCGTAGCGGCGGATGATCCACTCCTTGCCGGCGATCGTGGTGTCGGCGAGCACCGCCAACAGGCGGTCGAAGAGCTGCGCCGCGTCGCGGGCCTCGGGCGCACGAGGCGCAGGTGGCGCGTGGTCGGGGGGCTGCCAGGTGGCCAGCAGTCGCCGGCGCGGCAGCCCTTCGTGCAGGAAGTCCATCTCCAGCCGGCCCACCTCCTGTCCCTGGTAGCGCACCAGCAGGGCGGGACGGCCGTCCGACTCGTGCCCGAACGTGCCGATCACGCTGGCCTCGACCTCTTCGGCCGCCATGACCGCCAGCAGCCGCTCCAGGCGCCCGGGCGGCACGGCGAGCACCATGCGTTCCTGGGCTTCGCTGATCCAGATTTCGTCGTAGCGCAGACCGGCGTACTTGAGCGGCACCCGTTCGAGGTCCACCACGGCGCCGACCGCGCGGCCCATCTCGCCGACGGCGCTGCTCAATCCGCCGGCGCCGCAGTCGGTGACGGCCGAATAGAGGCAGCCGTCGGCGCAGTCGCGGGCCTTGAGCAGGGCGTCGAGCACGCGCTTCTCGGTGATGGCGTTGCCGATCTGCACGGCGTGCGAGAACTCGTCGGCGTGGGAGTCGGTCAGCTCGGCCGAGGAAAACGTCGCGCCGTGAATGCCGTCGCGGCCGGTGCGTCCGCCGACCAGCACGATCAGGTCGCCGGCGCGGGCGGCCTTGCTGATCAGGTGGCGGGGGATCAGCCCGACGCAGCCGCAGTACACCAGCGGGTTGCCGAGATAGCGCGGGTCGCAGCAGACGGCGCCGTTGACGGTGGGGATGCCCATGCGGTTGCCGTAATCGCCCACGCCGTCGACCACGCCGCGCAGCACGCGCCGCGGGTGCAGCACGCCCTTGGGGAGCTGCTCGCGCGGCCAGTCGACCGGCGCCACGCAGAAGACGTCGGTGTTGGCCACCGGCCGGGCCCCCAGGCCGCAGCCCAGGATGTCGCGGATGCAGCCGCCGATGCCGGTGGCCGCGCCGCCGTAGGGTTCGATGGCCGACGGATGGTTGTGCGTTTCGACCTTGAAAGCCAGGCCGTACTCGTCGTCGAAGGCGATTATGCCGGCGTTGTCCTCGAAGACGCTCAGGCACTGCGGCCCGCGGCCGGCGGCCATGAGCTGCCCGGTGGCGCCGGCGATCGTGTCGCGCAGCAGGTTGTCGTAGTGCAGCTCGACCTCGCCCGTGCGCCGGCCCATCGCCGGCCCGCGATAGGTCACCTCGGCCTTGAGGGTCTTGTGCACGCAGTGTTCCGACCAGGTCTGGGCCAGCGTCTCCAGCTCGAGATCGGTCGGCTCGCGCCCCAGGCGGCGGTAGTGCTCCTGGATGGCGCGCATCTCGTCGAGCGAGAGAAACAGATGCCCCGCGCGGGAGAGGCGCTCCAGGCCGGCGTCGTCGAGGTCGCGCAACGGCACGTGCCGCAGGGCCAGTTCGTAGACCGGCGGCTGCGGGGCCGGCTCGAGCGGGGCGCCGCCGAGAACCAGCCGCTCGATGCAGTCGTTGGCGATCTCGCGCGCGATGGTCTCCAGCACGCGCTGCGGATCGGCGGCGGTCTGCAATTCGTACCGCCAGGCGGTGCGCACGTGGCTGACCGCGTAGCCCTCGGCCCGCAGCTCGGCCAGGGTCGTCTCGGCCACCGGATCCATCACCCCCGGCTTGGGATGGACCTCGATCGCCAGACCGGACTCGGGCTCCGGCGGCGAATCGCCCGGCCCGCACAGCAGCCAGGTTTCGGCCACCGGATCGGCCAGCAGCTCGGCGGCGATGCGGGCCGCCTGGTCCCGGCTCAGCTTGCCTTCGAGCAGGTAGAGCCGCGCCCGGCGGACGGCGCCCAGGTCGGGCAGCCCGGCGTCGCGCAGCAGGGCGGTGAGGTGGGGATCGGCGGCGAACTGGCCGCTGCGGTCACGGGGTCTGACTTCGATGCGGTAAAC
>CAZRSM010000509.1:0-2432 GCA_964602755.1 uncultured Planctomycetales bacterium | reverse complement strand
CGCCTGCGTGGGCGCGGCGGCGGGTGCCGAGTTCCGCCGTGGCCGCGAGGCCCGGGACGAATTCGGCGAGAGCATCGCGCCGGAAAAGCCCGACGAAATCACTCTCGGCACGAGCCTGCTTTTCCGCGCTCGCGACGCCGGGCATCCTGTCGAGTTCAAGCCGCCGGCGTGGGCGCATAAATTCCCCACCTGCGCCGACCTGCCCCACCGCGACCACTCCCACGTCGCCGGCGGCTACTGGTGGATCGAGTACGGCGGCGTGCTGGACACCGTCGCGGACGCTGAGAAAATCCGCGACGAGCTTCTGCGAATCCTGTACGGCGTCTGGGACCACATCAAGAATCACTGCCGCTACTCCGAAAAGGCCCGCAACCTGGAGCTGGCCTGGGTCGGATACGTGGGCGGAAAACGCGAGTCGCGCCGGCTGATCGGCGACTACATCCTGCGCCAGAGTGACCTGGATGCCGGCCGCGTGTTCGATGACCAGGTGGCATACGGCGGCTGGCCCATCGATCTTCACGCCCCGCGCGGCATCTTCGACCCGGCGCCGCCAGCGACCTGGCACGCCGTCCCGCTCTACTCCATTCCGTTCCGCTGCCTGTACTCGCGCAACATCTCCAACCTCATGATGGCAGGCCGGGACATCTCGGTGACCCACGTGGCGCTCGGCAGCACGCGGCTGATGGCCACATGCGGCGCTGAGGGCCAGGCCGTCGGCACCGCCGCGGCCCTTTGCATCAAGTACGGCTGCCGGCCGCGCGATATCTACCGCGACCACATCCGCGAGCTGCAGCGCCTGCTGCGCCGCGACGACGCTCACCTGCTCGACTGGCCGCTGCGCGAAGACGACAACCTGGCGCGGCGCGCGGAAATCACTGCGTCGAGCTTCGCCGGGGCAGTCCCATACAACCGCGAGGCAGCGCGGCCGTGGAAGGCTCACCAGTGCGACGCCCACGACCGCGCCGTGCGCCTGCCGTGGCGCGGCGGCCTGCTGCAATCGGCGTGGGCGCTGCTGGAGAACCGCACCGACCGCCCCATCGACGTGCGCCTCGAGCTGCGGCTGGCGGACACGACCGACGAGATGGCGCGCGCCAAGCCCGCGGCGGTCGCGGAGGCCCAGGCGCCGCCGGGCCGCCACTGGGTGCGCTTTGACTTCAGCTTCGACTGCGGGCGCGCGCAGGCCTTGTGGTTCGTGCTGCCGGCCACCAAGGGACTGAGCTGGTGGCTGACCGACCGCGCGCCTGCCGACGCCTGGCGCGCGTGGTCGCCGGCGGGCCAGGGCGACTGGCACCAGGTCAGCGAGGTCTACGCGCTATGCACCGAGCCGGTCGTGGCGATGACCGAAGACTGCCGGCCGGAGAAGGTGGCCGACGGCTTCATGCGGCCGCGCGGGATGGACTACTGTGGCTGGATGTCGGCGCCGGGCGAGAAGCTGCCCCAGTGGATTGAGCTGCGCTGGGACGAGCCGCAAGCCATCGCGCAGGTGGAGATTGTCTTCGACACCAACCTCGACGTTCGGCATCCACGCAAGCTCTACGAGCCTGAAGTCGTGCGCGACTACGCTATCGACTACATGGACGCCCCCGGGCAATGGCACGAGATCGTGCGCGTGGCCGACAACTACCACCGCCTGCGCGTGCACCGCTTTTCGCCTGTCCAGGCCCGAGCGCTGCGCCTGCGCGTGCTGAAAACTGGCGGCGCGAGTGAGGCTCGGGTGTTCGAGCTGCGCGTCTATGAGAGGCCCGGCCCGTAGCGGCCCTGACGCGCCGCGAGGTCGGTCTCCGCAGGGCGCGATTCCCGCCGGGTGGGTGCATGTGGTCCGGCCTCCGTCGCCGCGGTATCCTTCGGCCGATGCTCGACGTCCAGGCCGTGGAAAATCTGCTGCGCAGCCCCTGGCGTCTGCGGTGGCACGAGCGCGTCGGTTCGACCAACGACCTGGCGCTCGAGGCCGCCCGCGCCGGCGAGCCTGAGGGGCTAGTCATCGGCGCGGAAACGCAAACCCGCGGACGCGGGCGCTTCGGCCGGCGGTGGTTTGATATGCCAGGCCGGTGTCTTCTTTTTTCTGTGATGCTGCGGCCGCCGGCAGACTCTCCGCGCGAGCTTATCGGCCTGGCTGCGGCGGTGGCAGTGGCGGAGGCGGCGCGATGTTTCGGGGCCAGGCTTCGCTTGCGCTGGCCGAACGACCTTTACTGGCGCGGGCGGAAGACGTGCGGCATACTGACCGAGGCGACGGGGAGTGCGGTCGTGGTAGGCATTGGCATCAACGTCGCTGGTGCCGAAGAGCTGCCAGCGGAGCTGAATGCAAGCAGCGTCGCCGAGGCCGCCGGCCGAGAAGTTGGACGCGAGGAGCTGCTCGCAGCGGTGCTCGACGGTTTCGCAGGGCGGTATGCGCAGCTCTGCGACGGCCGGGCCGAGTCCATCATCGAAGCGGC
>CAZRSM010000508.1:0-1971 GCA_964602755.1 uncultured Planctomycetales bacterium | reverse complement strand
GCGCATCGACTCGGCGATATGCCGGCTCACCGTGGCGGCCACCTCGCGCTCGTGCCCGTCGTCTTCGAACTCGACCAGGGTGTCCAGCACCGGATCGCCCACGCGCGCCAACGTGTCAGGGCAATGCTGACGCAGCGCGTCAATGTCGGCCCGACTCAGCTCGCGGCCGGCCGACAGCATCACCCGCCCGTCACGCCGAACCGGCTCGCTCAACCTCATCCCGGGTTGCAGCTCGTCGCAGGGAAGAAGCACAGGCACGGTGAGATCCTCGCACCCAAACCGGCGTCCCCCCCGTTCTGATCGGCCGAGAAGCGGCAGGCTTGAGATTTCGGGGCACCCTCTCCCGCATTGGCATGCATTACCGGCCCTGAGCGGAACCTGCATGCCGCCGGCGCCTCTGCCCCGGCCGGGTCTTCCAGCGGCGGTGAACCCATAAGTACTGCTCGGGATAGCGGCGGATGGCGTTTTCGAGCGCACCGGCGAACGCCGTCGTGATCCAGTGCAACGGATCGTCCCGGCTCTCCCATTGCTCGGGCTGAATGATGCGCTCGACCGCGATGGTGTAGTCGAAACCTGCGCGTCGGCGGGCGGCGTAGCCCACGATGATGGGCACGCGATGGCGCATGGCCAGAAGCCCGATCGACTTGTACCACGAAGCCGGGCGGCCGAAGAAATCCGCGAACACGCCCTTGCGCCCGGCGTCCTGGTCGCCGATAAAGCACAACGCCCCACCGGCCGCCAGCAGCTCGTCGGCCCGCTCGCTGGCCCCCTTCTTGTCCAGCAGCTCCACGCCGCCGGCCCGCCGCGACCAGACGACGAACTCGTTCACCAGCGGGTTGTCCAGCGGCCGCATGACCGCCGTTATCGGCAGCCCCAACCGCGCGATGGTGTAGCCCAGCAGCTCGTAGTTGCCGAAATGGGCGGTGACCATGATGACGCCGCGGTCCGACAGCAGCTCGCGCAGGGCCGGCCCCAGGTTCTCCAGCCGCACGTAGCGGGCCCACGACCAGAGGCTCACCAGCCGCGGGGTCATCACCATCTCCACCAGGTAGACCTGCGCGAAGTGCCTGAACGACTCGCGCGCGATCCGCCGCAACTGCTGTTCGCTGTATTGCCCGCCCAGCGACGGCCGCAGGTTGTCCAGGGCACGCTGCTGATGGCGCTTCGAGAGCAGCCACCAGATGTCGCCCATCAGCCGCGCGGTACGCAGGTTGGTCTCGACCGGGAAGCAGCCGATGATCAGCGTCCACAGCCGCAGGGCCGCGAATTCGAGGATCCAGGCGACGGCGGTCCGCCGATCGGGGGCCGCCCGCCAGGCTTCGGCCAGACGCTGAACCAGGCTGCGCTGAGAACCTCGCATCGTGCTCTTACCGCTGCGGACTGCTCGCCGGTCGACTGGTGGGCCTGCTGGCCGGCGCCGTGGCCGGCTGCTCGCCGAGGCCCAGGCGCTGCCGCTCGGCCGCGATCCGCCTGGCCAGGGCCTTGCGCAACAGCTCGGGCAACTGGGGCTCGGGCCACGGCGGCGGCTGGTTGCCGAACAGGATGTAACGCTCGTCCTCGCAGCCGCACGTCCCGACGAACCACAGGTAGGTCTGCGGGAAGGAACTGCCCTGCTTCTCCAGCTCGGCCCGGGCGCGGCTCTGCAGCAGGATGTAGTGCTTGGGGCTGGCGACGAACAGCGCCAGCCGCCGGCCGCGCAGGCGACGGATGATCTCCTCGCCGACGCGTTTCATTTCGTATTCCAGGTTGCGCCGGCCACCCTCCTCCCTGAGCAGCTCCAACTGGTCGATGACGCGCGGGAAGCGCACGTCGCTGTACCAGATGTAGCGGGGGTCCTGGTGGCCGATCTGCCGGATCGCGGCCCGCTGTTCGGGGCTGAGCCGCTGGAGCTGGCGGGCGAAGTCCTGCATGGGCGACTGCGTGGCCACGATCGGCATCAGGTACGGCCAGGCGTACAGCCAGCACAGCCAG
>CAZRSM010000507.1:0-2737 GCA_964602755.1 uncultured Planctomycetales bacterium | reverse complement strand
GCGTGGCGACCGGCCGCGTGGCAAAAAGGGCCCGCCGCGTCAGATGCGGCTCAGATGGTCGGGATGCTCGCGAACGTGAGCCTCGATGCCGTCGGCGTAGCGTTGCATGATATCGGCCACCAGCTCGGGTCGGTCGGGCTGCTGGGGCTGGTCGGGGTCGGGCACGTACAGCGGCGGCTTGACGATCAGGCGGAAGTAGAAGTTGGGACGCGAAACCACGAAGGCCTGGGCCACGGTGGCCTTGCAGCGCAGGGCGATCTGCAGCGTACCGGTGAGGAACTCGCGCGTCTCGCCGAAGATGCGTACCGGGCAGGTCTTGAGGTTCATGCCCCGCACGCGGCCCACGTCGAGCGCGCTGCCCACCACCAGGTTCTCCTGGAAGCAGCGGTAGATCTCGCGCGGGAAACTGTCGGCATAGAGCATGCGGATCGAGCGAAACTCCGGGAACGTGTCGGCGTACTTCTGCTGGATGTAGACCCGGCTGGCCCCCTCGTTGCGGTCGCGTACGCCGGCGCACTTGTAGCCCAGCAGGGCCATCAGCAGCCCAGCCACGTGGTGCGATCCGTTGTGGCTCAACATGACGTAAATGCCGTGACCGCGCTCCAACGCCGCGTCGAGGTGCTCGCGGCCGTGGAAGCGGATCCGCCGCATGATCTTCTCTTTGGGCAGCTGGTCGAAGATGACGTAGAACATCTTGTCGCAGCGGGTGCGGCAGAAGTATTCGCGGATGATGGCCTTCTCCCGCCGGCGCGACAGCCCCTCGGGGAAGACCTTGCGCAACTGCCGCCGATAACGGCGGCGGCGGTTGAAGTTGACCAGGTATTCGAGCGAGCCGAAGAAGCGGCCCAGCAGATACAGGCCGCGCAGGCTGAACAGCCGCGACCAGAGCATCAGGAACCAGCGAACCAGTCCGAACTTGGCGCGCGTGTAGAGGCCCAGCCGCTTGCGGCCGGCGTCGGCCGGCTCACGTCGCCCCTGCTGGGCCGTAGCCTGCTGCATGACCGCTTGACTCGCCCGCGTCGTCATCCGCTCGAATGAACCTCACCATCCCCGCTCGCGCCGGCGGAACATTGTCCTCGCCCGACGTTGGACACGCAACCGCCGCGGACGCTAAGAAAAACAGTCCAGATTCCCGCCAACAGCAACCAACCGTCCCCCCTCCCAGGGGCCTTACAGGGGGGGCAAAGCCATCGACCACGAGCCGCCTGCGGAAAGCCGCGCCGCCGGCGCCAGACAATTCGCCATTCGCCATTCTGGTGGGCAGTGCCCCACCCTGCTTAGCACTACTCGATCTTCAACTGCGGCAGCGGCTGGCTGGCTTTGGCCTGTTCGTCGAGCCGCTCGACAAGCGCTTCGACCACCGCCTCGATCGCCTCGGCCACATAACCCTCGGTGTCGGTGAAGTTGTCGAACAGCGCGCCGGCGTCCCCGTTGCGGCGAATGGCGATATTGAGCGGAATCCCGCCCAGAAACGGTACGTTCAGCCGCCTGGCGGCCTGCTCGGCACCGCCGTGACCGAAGGTCTCCTCGCGATGGCCGCACTGCGGGCAGACGTGGTAGCTCATGTTCTCCACGATGCCCAGCGGCTTGACGCCCAGCTTTTCGTACATCCGCAGCGCCTTGATCGCGTCGACCAGTGCCACGTCCTGCGGCGTGCAGACCACCACGGCCCCGGTCAGCGGGATGGTCTGCGCCAGCGTGAGCGGGATATCGCCGGTTCCCGGCGGCAGATCGACGATCAGGCAATCGATCCTGCCCCACACGCAGCGGGCCAGGAACTCGCTGACGTACTTCTGGGCCATCGGACCGCGCCAGATCACGGCCTGGTCATCGGGCACCAGATAGCCCATGCTCATGATCGACAAGCCGTCTTTCCGGGGCGGCACGATCATGCCATCTTCGCCGACGTACGGCTGGGCGCCGATGGTGCCGGTGAGCATGGGCAGCGAAGGCCCGTAGACGTCGGCGTCCAGCAACGCGGCCTTGCGGCCCCTGCGCATCAGGCCTGCCGCCAGGAGGGCCGCCACCGTACTCTTGCCGACGCCGCCCTTGCCGGCCCCGACGGCGATTACGTGCTTGACGTCGTCCAGCGGGTTGGGCAGCGCCGGCTCCTGGCCGCTGGCTTGTGGTGTGGTGTGCTCGTCTGCCATCTTTGTACAAACTCCCTTCTGCGCCGGCCGGTACTGGCGGCCGAGCGGATCGTCGTCGGCCGACGCCGGGGGCGGCGCGTCGTGTCGTTTCATAAGGCGTCGATCATATGTTGTCCACCGCCGCGGGCCGACGGTCGATAACTGATCTTAGACGGCGCACGCCGGGCGGCGCGGGACAGCGGCAGCGAAAAGTGGTATAAAGCAAGGCTTATGTCGACGCGGGTCTTGTCAAACGACTGGTGGCGTGGGCTGACCGGTCGGCTGCTGCGCCGGGTGGGCGGTCTGTGGGCCAGACCCGATCACCTGCTGACCACCCTGGCACTGATCATCGGCTCGGTCACCGCCTTGGGCGCGCTGGCCTTCAACTGGCTGATCGAAGAAGTCACCAGCCTGTATTTCGAACACGTCGGCCAGACACTCATCCAACACAACCTCTTCTACTGGCTGCTGCCGTTGATGCCGATGACGGGCGGCCTGCTCGTAGGTCTGATAACTTACTACTTTGCCCCGGAGGCCGAGGGACACGGCGTGCCGGAAGTGATGGACGCCATGGCGCGCCAGGGCGGGCGTATCAGGCCGCGGGTGGC
>CAZRSM010000506.1:0-1621 GCA_964602755.1 uncultured Planctomycetales bacterium | reverse complement strand
AAATGATCAGCGGCGTGCGGGCTTCGTCAATGAGAATGCTGTCCACCTCGTCGACGATGGCGTAATGCAGCTCCCTCAGCACCAGTTCGTCCTTCGAGTGGGCCATGTTGTCGCGCAGGTAGTCGAAGCCCAGCTCGGCGTTCTGGACGTAGGTGATATCGCGGGCATACATGGCGCGGCGCTCGGCCGGCGACATGTCGTGCTGGATGAAGCCGACGGACATGCCCAGCAGCTCGAAGATGGGCGCCATCCACTGGGCCTGCCAGCGCACCAGGAAGTCGTTGGTGGTCACCAGGTGGACGCCCTTGCCTTCGAGGGCATTGAGATACAGCGGCATGGTGGCCGTCAGGGTCTTGCCCTCGCCGGTCTTCATCTCGGCGATTTTGCCCTCGTGCAGGACGATCGCGCCCATGACCTGCACGTCGAAGTGGCGCTGGCCCAGCGTCCGCTTGGCCGCTTCGCGCACGGCCGCGTAGGCCTCGGGCAAAAGGTCGTCCAGCGTCTCGCCGTCGGCCAGCCGCTGTTTGAATTCCTCTGTTTTCGCGCGGAGCTGCTCGTCGCTGAGCTTCTCGAACTCAGGCTCCAGCGCATTGACCTTCTCGACAATGCGCCGCAGACGAGCAATCTCGCGCTCGTTTGGATCGAATAGCTTTTTCAGTACTGCGACCATCCTCATCCGACCCCTGTACACGAAAACGCATCGTTGGCTGCGGCGTTCGCATCGCCCGACCGGCCGACACAGCGCCGCCGGGCAAAACAAACCGGCCCGACCGGCACAGTAAGCCGCCGCTCGGGGGCGCCCAAGCCAGCTAGAAGCTCAAACACAGTATACCCCTTCGCCCGGGGCCACCCAAGGCCGGCGCATCCGCAGGCCTGATGCCCTAAGCCGACGGCACCGCAGGACGTTCGGCTGGGGCGGCGAACCGTGTGCCTAACGCAGCGGTGTTCGACCGGGACTAAAGCCGTCAGTCCAAGCCCGGAGGTGGCTCATGAGAACCCGCGCCTTATTTGTCCTCGCCGTCGTGCTCGCCGCCGCACAGGGCGCCCTGGCAGGGCCGCCGGCCCAGGGCGCGGCGCCGGTGGTCATACAATCGACCTCTCTGCGCGCCACCTTCGATCCGGGCACCGGCGCGCTGGTATCGCTTGTGGACCGGGCGACCGGCCGAGATTTTGTCGCGGCCGATTCGCCCAGCCCGCTATTCGTCATTGGCCTTACGGCGCCCGACAAGCGCGACAAGCCCTTCTACCTGAGCAGCGCCGACGCCAAGGCCGTGCGGATTCACGTCCGCGACGGCGCGGGCGGCCGGCGGCTGCGGCTGGATTTCTCCGACCTCGGCGGCCGCGGCGTGGCGGCGACTGTCATGGTCCAGGCCCGAGCCGGCGACCCGATGCTGCGCTTTGGCATGTCAGTGTCTGCCCCGGCCGGCTTGCGCGTGGAGACAGCCCAGGTTCCGGTGGTCGCTCTGCGCCTGCCGCTGGGCGACGACGGCGCCGACGATGCCGTGGTGCTCGGCCGCACCAAGGGCGGCGTGTTCCATCGTCCTGACCGCTGGCGCGATGGTACCTGGCTGGTGGCAACCCAGCCCGGTTCGCTGGCTGCCCAGTTCGCGTGTTTCTACGA
>CAZRSM010000505.1:0-14372 GCA_964602755.1 uncultured Planctomycetales bacterium | reverse complement strand
GCAATTCTGGGTGCAATGCATGCGACGCCATCTGCGCGTACGCGAGATCCCCGTGCCGCGCATCTACCGCGATCGCAGCCGGCGCTTCGGCGGAACGCTGGACGATCCCGAGGCCCGACTGCAACATTACCTTGAGGTCTTCGAGAACGAACTGGCCCAGGCCCCGCCGCGACCACAAGAATGTTGCTCGACAAGGCCAGCCCACTGAGCCACGCCCCCAGCCGCGAGCGGCTGCGCACGCCACAGCGGCACCTCGAGCTGCTCATCGAGCCGTCGCCGGCCGAGCTGCGCCGCTGGCTCGGCGCGCCACCGGCCGACTGGCGCCCCAATGTGTCCATCCTCGACAGCTCGGCCGCGGAATTGGGCGCTGCCCTGGTCCGGCGGCTGGACCTCGCTCGTCCGCTGGTGGTCACCGGGCATCAGGTCGAGTTCTTCCACGCCGGCGTCCTGGCCAAGACCGTGGCCACGGCGCTCTTGCCGTCAGCCGCCGCCGGCCGCGGGCTGTTCGTGTGGGTCGACAGCGACCTGCCCAAGGCCGCGGCGCTGAGCTTTCCAGCGCTGTGCGACAACGAGTTCCGGCACGTCAAGGTGCCGTTGCCTGCTTGCGCCGCGGGCCTGCCGATCGAATCGCAGCCGGCGTTGCCGCGCGAGCGCTGGCTGGCGTTTTTCGACGAACTGGCGCGCCGGCTGCCCGACGCGGATCAGACGCTGCTGGCGCAGTTGCGGGCGGCGCTGGCCGCCGGGTCGGCCGGGCGCGTGAGCATCACCGACCTCGCCGAGGCGGCCCAGCGGGTCGCGCTGGACGCGCTCGGCCTGCCGCCGGTGGCGACGGTGACCGTTTCGCGCCTGATGTCCGGTCCCGAGCTGCGCGCTTTCGCGGCCCATCTGCTGCTGCACGCGCGGCGCTTTGCCGAGTGCTACAACGCCGCCCAGGCGGCCTATCGCGCCCGGCACCGGTTGCGCAATCCCCAGCGGCCGGCGCCGCCGCTGCGCGTCGAGGTCCGGCGCGTCGAGACGCCCTTCTGGGTCTACCGGGCCGGCCGGAGTCGCCGGCGCCTGTTCGTGGCAGACCGCGGCGAGGTGCTCGAACTGCTGGCCGACGAGCGGCCCATCGGCCGGCTGAACGTGGGCCAGGCCGCAGAAGTCGCTTTTCATCGGCAGCCCTGGCCCGTCGAGCAGGCCGGCTGGCGGATTCGCCCGCGGGCTCTGGCCCTTTCGGCGGCGTTGCGCCTGCTGCTGGCTGACGTGTTCATCCACGGCATCGGCGGCGCCAAGTACGACGAGATGACCGACGACTTTCTGCTGCGTTTCTGGGGCAGAGACGCTGCGCCGTACGCCTGCGTTTCCGCCACGCTCCTGCCCGCCGGGGCGGTGGACGAGTCCGCCGACGAGCAGCTCCGCGAGCTGCGCCGCGTGCGGCGCGACCTGCATTACAATCCACAACGCCACCTGGCGGGCCTGCCGCCCGACCTGCTGACGCGGCGCGACGAGTTGATCCGCCAGTCGGAGAGCCTGCGGCGCCAGCGCCCGCACGACCGCGCGGCCCGCCGGCGGGTGTTCGAGGAGTTGCGGCGTACGAATCACGAGCTGTTGCACGCCGACCCGTTGCAGGCCGCCGACCTGGAGCGCGGCTGGCACGCGCTCGAGCAGCGCTGCCGACAGCAGATGCTGCTGCGTGACCGCGAGGTGTTTTTCGCCTTGCACCGGCGCAGCGAGCTGGCGACCCTGGTCAGCCGGCTGCGCGAGCAGTTGGACTCGTCGGGCAACTGAGAACCAGCACGCCAGTCAGGGGGCTGGCTCGAGACATGACGACCACACGCCACATGCTGATCACCGCCGGCCCGACCCACGAGCCGATCGACGCCGTGCGCTACATCGCCAATCGTTCGAGCGGGCGCATGGGGCTGGCGTTGGCCGCCGCGGCGCGCGATGCGGGCTGGCGCGTGACGCTGGCGCTCGGGCCGGTGGCCCTCGCCGAGCCGGCCGGCGTAGCCGCGCACCGCTTCCAGACCACTGCCGAACTGGCGGCGCTGCTGGACGAGCACTTCCCGCGCTGCGACGTGCTGGTGATGGCGGCCGCCGTGGCCGACTATCGCCCGCGGGCCGCATCGGCCGGCAAGCTGCCGCGCGGCACCGGGCCGCTGACGCTCGAACTGGAACCGACCCCCGACCTGGTGGCGGCGTGCGCGGCGCGCAAGCGGCCCGGACAGCGGATCGTCGGCTTCGCGCTCGAGTCGGCCCAGGAGCTGGAGCGCCGCGCCGCCGACAAGCTGCGCCGCAAGGGGCTGGATGCGATCGTGGCCAACCCGCTGGCGACCATGGGGGCCGCCGACGTGCGGGCGACGGTTTTCACCGCCGCCGGCGGGCGCGTCGAGCTGGCGGCCGATGAGGCGCTGTCCAAGGAAGACTTCGCGCGGCGGCTGGTGGCGTGGATCGAGTCCGACCTGCTGGGAGCACCCCGATGACGCTGGCCTATTTCGACTGTTTCTGTGGCGCCGCGGGCGACATGCTGCTGGCGGCCCTGATCGATGCCGGCTGCCCTGAGAGCGTGGTGGCCGACGTGATTGCGCGGCTGGGGCTCGACGGCGTGAGCCTGCACGTCGAGCAGGTCGAACGCCACGGGCTCGCGGCCCGGCGTGTGGAGGTGCGTCTCGGCGGCCAGCAGCCCGGACACCGTCATCTGCCCGAGATCAAGCGCCTGATCGAGCAGGCTCACCTGCCGCCGACCGTGCGCGACCGCGCCGTGGCGACTTTCGAGCGGCTGGCCGCCGCCGAGGCCCACGTGCACGGCATCGCGCCCGAGCAGGTGCACTTCCACGAGGTCGGGGCGGCCGACGCGATCGTCGACATCGTCGGCGTTTGTGCGGCGCTCGAGCACCTGGGCGTGCAGACCGTCGAGTGCTCGCCGGTGCCGACCGGCTCGGGCACGGTCACCTGCGAGCACGGCGTCATGCCGGTACCCGCCCCGGCGACGGCGCAATTGTTGCGCGGCGTGCCGCTGGCGGAGTGCAACGAACCGGGCGAGCTGACCACGCCGACCGGGGCAGCGCTGCTGACCACGCTGGCGTCGCGTTTCGGGCCGCCGCCGGCCATGACGCTCAGTGCAGTGGGCACCGGTGCGGGCGCTCGCAGCGGAAAAACCCGGCCCAACATCATGCGGGTGCTGCTGGGAGTGCCCCACGAAGGCGCGCAGGCCGACGTGGATACCACCGTGATCCTCGAGACCCACGTCGACGACACCACCGGCCAGGCCCTCTCGCACGCTGCGCAATTGCTGCTGGAGGCCGGTGCGCTCGATGTCTACCTGGTGCCGATCATGATGAAGAAGGGCCGGCCGGGGCAGTTGCTCACGGTGCTGTGCCGGCCGCGCGACGCCGACGCCCTGGAGACGATCATCTTCGCCGAGACGGCGACGCTGGGCGTGCGGCGCTGGACGGCGGCGCGCAGCAAGCTGGCCCGCGAAACGGTCTCGGTGCAGACGCGCTACGGGACCGTGCGGGTCAAGGTGGGACGCCGCGGCAACCGCATCGTTCGCGTCTGGCCCGAATACGAGGACTGCGCCGCGCTCGCACGACAGGCCGGCGTGCCGCTGCGCGTGATCCAGCAGGAAGCCCTCGGCCACTGGCAGCAGCTTATCGAATGACGCCTCTGCTGGCTGAAAACCTGGGCTCTTCGCTGATGCCCGTGCTGCTGATCGTCATGGGTACGCTCATGATGGTCATTCTGCTGCGCCGGCGGCAGTTCCCGCGCAGCAGCGGCCGCGAGCTGGTGCGCGAGCAGATCGACCGCATGAATTCGCGCGCTCAGCTCCACGGCACGCTCGACGAGCTGCTCATCCAGCTCGAAGAGGCCTCGCGCCGCGTGGGGGCCGAGATCGACACCAAGTACGCCCGGCTCGAAGCCCTGCTGCGCGACGCCGACCTGCGCATCGCCCGGCTCGAACAGCTCGGCGACGCCCGCCGCACCACGCCGGAGCCGTCAGAGGCCGAGGCCTCCGCGCCGGTGCAGGACGAGCCGGCGCAACCGACGCCCCCGGCCGGGTCCGAGTCGTCGAGCCAGGCGGCACGAGAGCCGGTGGCCGAGCGCTTCGCCGACGACGCGCGTTTTCGGCGCATCTTCGAGCTGGTCGACGGGGGGGCCAGTCCGATCGCGGTCGCCGAACGGCTGGGCATGCCGCTGGGCGAGGTGGAACTCATCATCAACCTGCGCAAGTACGGGTAGCCCGGATTGGAGCATTCGGCGCGGCAAAGCCCCCGACGGTGCCATCTCGGCGCCGCCGGGGGCCTTGAACGTATTGGCGCAGTATCAAGCGGTTACTGCATGTCGTTGCCGCTGGCGTCGTCGGTCCCGGGCCCGGTCTGCTCCTCGCTCGGCTTGGTGGCGGGTTTGGGCTTCCTGCGTGTCGGCGGCTCGCGGTAGTTGATGTACTCGGTGGTCCGCAGGACCTTGCCGTCGAAGGTGGTCCGTCCGGCCGACGAGAGCAGGAAGTCGAGCTTGCGCACCACGCGCCCGGCCCGGCCGGCCATGCTGATCAGCGCCTGGAGGGCCGGATTGCTCTGGCCCTGCTGGGCGGCCATCATGCCGATCATGGGCACCATCGAGAGGATCTGGCCGAGCTGCTCGCCGATCTTGGTCAGGTCGGTGAACGAGACCGAGGTGACCGGCCCGGTGGGCATCAGGCCTTCCTGCTGGAAGCGTTCGCTGGTGGAGATGTTGGGGGCCTTGCCGGCCGCGACCGCGAAGACCGTCTCCAGGATGGTCGGGCTGGAGGCCAGGTAGAGCCACTCGCCGCGCACGCCCAGGGTGGGCTTGCTCAGGCCGAACATCATCAGCGACGGCAGCACCACCGACTTGAAGCCCTCGACGCCCTCGATCTCCGCCGGCTCGATCGCGCCCTGCTGCTGCAGCAGGAGCGGCTCGGCCAGCGCCAGGAGCTCATCCAGCGTGGCCTGGGCCTTGGCGGCATCCTTGACCGACAGCATGAGGACGAACTCGTCGGAGCTGTAGGGCGTCGGCCCGGGCACCTTGAACGAGATGAAGCGTCCACCGATCCAGGCGATATAGTCGTTTTCGATGTCGATTCCCGGACCGGTCTCGGCGTCTTTCAGGGCCTCGATCTGGGCCAGTACCTCGTCGCCTTCGGGAATGTCGTTCTTGAGGAACTTGACGACCGCCTTGTACAGCGCGTGCAGATCCAGCCCGGTGCTGACGCTGAACTCGCTGGCCTCGGCCGGGATGTACTTGAGCGGCTCGGCCATGGGCCTGTTGTTGAACAGCACCGGATAGAGCTCGCACGACTCGGCCCCGTCGCGCAGCACCGCCACCGCTTCGGTGGTGGTACGCTTGCCCTCGGTGCGCGACACCGCCGCCGCGTAGTCCAGCAGGTCGACCGCCGCGATGATCTTGTTGGGCAGAGCGGTCCAGCGCTTGAACTCCTCGTAACCCGGCTCGCCTTCGGCCGGCGCTCCGGCCGCGGCGATTTGCAGGGCCATGGCGATGGTGGACCGCAACTGGTTGAAGAACAACTGGCTGTCGTAGTACACGTAGCCGTCGGTCGGCGGCGGCAACTGGGCGAAGGCGCCCTTGAAGCGGTCGGTCGAGCAGATGCACTCGCCGCCCTCGCCGCGCAGCAGCGCCAGCACCTGTTCGGGCATGGTGGTGCCGAAGGCCACCATGATCACGCCGTCGTGCAGGGCCAGCGTCAGCGACATCGGCGCGCCGGCCATCGCCAGCTTGCGGATCAGCGTTTCGCCGTCGTCCTGGTCGAGCAACTGGAAGGTGTTCTCGCCCAGCGCGGCCAGCTCCTTCATCAGGCCGAAGAGCCCCTCGAAGTCGGCCTTGGCCTGGTCGGCCGGCGGCATCATCAGGAAGATCAGGTCCGGCGTCGGGAAGCCCTGCTTCATGGCGAACGCGAACTCGCGTTTGCCCAGCTCGGACCAGCCCACGGCGCTGATCAGGTCGTTGACGTGCTGCCACTTCTCGTCGAAGCCGACCAGCTCCTCGCCGGGCTGCAGCTTGGCCTTCTCAGCCGCGCGCCACAGGCGCTTGATGTCGCGCTCGAAGTGCGCCTTGCGGACGGCCTCCCAGAGGCGCTCGACCTGCTTGTTGACGAACTCGCGGCCGGCATGGTCGCGGCTGCCGATCGCCAGGAAGGCGTCCGCCGGTATGGCCTTGGTCAGTTGAAAGTCCTCGAACCCCTCGGCCTGCAGCGCCGGGGTGGCCATTGCCAGCACCAGCGTGGCGGCCACGGCCCCCTTGATCATCCGCTTGGTTGTCCTCATGCCTGTTACTCCTGTTTCTGTGGGTGTATTGAGTAGCCCGCGTTTGTTTCCGTCGGGCTGCAAGGCAATCTCCAGTCGTTGCCCCGGTGAAAGACCGTCAGGCCTGGCCGTGCGTCATCGCCCCCTTTCCGGGCGCCGCCTCGCCGCTGGTTCAGACATCTCATCGCTTGCGCCGTCGGGGTCGGCGGTGCTGGCCGCGCGGCTTCCAGCCCTGGTCCTTGCGCGCCGGGCGCGCGGGCTGGGGCCGGGCCGCGGCGGCCGATACCTTCAGCTCCGGCGATTGCCGCAGCTCGGCGATATGGTCGCGCAAGGCGGCGGCCTTTTCGAAATCCAGCTCCTCGGCGGCCTGCAACATCTCGCGTTCCAGCTCGGCGATCAGCTCGTCGCGGTCGTACTCACGTTCGTCGGCACCGGCGGCCTCGCGCACCCGCCGCATGGCGGCCACCTCGGTCATCAGGCTCTCGCGGATGGCCTTGCGCACCGTGTCGGGCGTGATACCATGCTCGCGGTTGTACCGCAACTGGATCTCGCGCCGCCGGCGCGTCTCGGCGATGGCCCGCTGCATGGCCGGCGTGACCTTGTCGCCGTACAGCAGCACCTTGGCGTTCACGTTCCGCGCGCAGCGCCCGATCATCTGGATCAGCGAGGTTTCGCTGCGCAGGAACCCCTCCTTGTCGGCATCCAGGATCGCCACCAGCGAGACCTCCGGCAGGTCCAGCCCCTCGCGCAGCAGGTTGACGCCCACCAGGACGTCGAAGGTGCCCTGGCGCAGGTCGCGCAGAATCTCGACTCGCTCGAGCGTGTCGATCTCGCTGTGCAGATAGCGACACCGCAGGCCGGCCTGCTGGATGTATTGCGAGAGGTCTTCGGCCAGGCGCTTGGTCAGGGTGGTCACCAGCACGCGCTCGCCGGCCGCCACCGTTTCCTGGATCCGGGTCAGCAGGTCGGGCACCTGCCCGTGGGCCGGGCGGACCTCGACCTCCGGGTCGACCAGCCCCGTGGGCCGGATGATCTGCTCGACCACCTCGCCGCCGCACTTCTCCAGCTCATACGGCCCCGGCGTGGCGCTGCAGAACATCACCTGGTGCCACATGGCTTCGAACTCCTCGAAGCGCATCGGGCGGTTGTCCAGACAGCTCGGCAGCCGGAAGCCGTGCTCGACCAGCACCTCTTTGCGCGAACGGTCGCCGGCGTACATCGCGCCGATCTGCGGCACGGTCACGTGCGACTCGTCGATGATCAGCAGGAAGTCCTCGGGGAAGTAGTCCACCAGTGTATAGGGCTTGGCCCCCGGCTCGGTTCCGCTCAGGTGGCGCGAGTAGTTCTCGATGCCGCTGCAATAGCCGACTTCCTGCAACATCTCGATATCGTACTTGGTCCGCGCCAGCAGGCGCTGGGCCTCCAGCAGCTTGCCCTCGTGGCGCAACTGCATCACGCGCTCATCCAGCTCGGCCTTGATGCTCTCGATGGCCCGCTGCAGGTTCTCCTCGGGCAACACGTAGTGCACCGCCGGGTAGATGAACACGTGGTCGCGCTGCTGCAGCACGCTGCCGGTCAGCGGGTGCGTGTAAGCCAGGCGTTCGATCTCGTCGCCGAAGAACTCTATCCGTATCGCGTACTCCTCATACGCCGGGTGCAGCTCGACCACGTCGCCGCGCACCCGGAAGGTTCCCCGTCTGAGTTCGGTGTCGCAGCGCTCATATTGCAGCCGGACGAATTTTTTCAGCAGCTCGTCGCGTTCGATGAGCTGGCCCGTACGCAGCGCGATCACGCTGGCCTTGTACTCGTCGGGCGAGCCCAGGCCGAAGATGCAAGATACGCTGGCGACGACGATTACGTCGCGGCGCGAGATGACCGAGCTGGTGGCGCTCAACCGCAGGCGATCGAGATCGTCGTTGCGGGCGGCGTCCTTTTCGATGTAGATGTCGCGCTGCGGGATGTAGGCCTCGGGCTGGTAATAGTCGTAATAGCTGACGAAGAACTCGACGGCGTTGTTCGGGAACAGCTCGCGGAACTCCTCGAACAACTGTGCCGCCAGCGTCTTGTTGTGCGAGAGCACCAGCGTCGGTTTGCCGAGCTGGGCGATCACGTGCGCCATCGTGAAGGTCTTGCCCGAGCCGGTCACCCCCATGAGCGTCTGGAAACGCTTGCCGGCGCGAAAACCCGCCACCAGCTTCTCGATCGCCTGCGGCTGGTCGCCTCGTGGCTCGAAAGGACTGACGATCTGGAATTCGCTCATTGGCTCCGTGCCCGGGTGAGACGGTCGTGTCGTGCCCGCCGGAATTATACAGCCCCGCTGCGCCCTCAGTATTAGACACCTGTGCTTTTGCTATAACGCCGGTGAGACTTCGATACTTTCGCACCCGGCCACGTTTTGGTTCACGCCGGCGCGGCCCTTGCACGACCGCATCTGCGCGGGCGCAACGCTCGCGCGTAAACGTCTACCCGGCTTGGACCGGTTGGTTGCGGATTCTTATCCACCGGCCTCGTGCAGCAGAGCTTCGAGCCGCCCCCGCCACGGATCACCGCCCAGGTCGGGATACCACACGCGCTCCTGCTCGATCGCCTGGCGCACCTGTGCGGCCTGTCCCAGCCGCAGCAACAGCGCCAGGTAGTGATAGCGCGCCTCCCAGTAGCGGGCCGGCTGGACGTCGCGCAATTGGGGATCGCTCAGGATCTGCTCCCAGGCTTTGACAGCGGCCTGGCTGCGCTCGGTCGAAGACTGACTCTCAGCCAGAGCCGTGGCGACCAGCGCCGCCAGTCGACGATACTCGCCGTCGCGCGGATCGTGCTCCAGCAGCCGCGCCGTCAACTCCTCGGCCGTTGTCAGTTCGCCCGCCGCCCACCGCAGCCGGGCCAGCTCGTACTGGGCCGCGGCCCGCATTTCCTCGCCCCGCTCGACGGCGCGGGCCAGCACGCGCTCGGCCAGCGGCAGGACCGCCCTGGCCAGTGACCGGGCCTGTTCGGTCTGGCCGGCTGCCATGAGCCGGTCGACCTCGACGCCTGTCGCGGCTGTGAGCCGCGCGACGTCGGCCGGCGATCGGTTAACCGGCTTTGCGTCGAAGAATCGTCTTATGGTGGCCACGGCCTGGTCATGCTTGCCAACTTTTTGTGCAGCCTCGACTTGCAGCACAATGGCGGCTGTCAGCCAGCCGGAATCGCCGTAACGTGTTTCAAAATCTGCCAGCAGGCTGAGCACTTGTTCGTACTCGCCGACTTGCGGCAGCGCCACCAGCCGGGCAGCCGACACGAGCGCCCCGGCGGCCCGGCGGCGCCAGCGGTCGGCGTCGTCGCTCGACCGGGCGGCGCGCTCGGCAGCCTGTCGCGCATAGGCCTTCAGCTCGGCACACATCTGTTGCACGGTCTCGCGCAACTGGGCCGCGGACAAGCGGTTACGTTTGGACTCGACCTCACGCGCCCGACACAGCAGACGGCGAAAAACCGCCTCGTCGTGCCGCGGGTCAGAAGTCGGAATCGCCGCGTAGTGCCGCGCCGCCGACTCGTACTCGCCCGCCGATTCCAGCGCCAGCGGCAAGCTCCAGGCCGCCTCGCGACGCTGCGGATGTTCGGGGAAGCTTTCGAGCAGCAGCAGAAGCATGTTGGCCAGCTCGCGATAATCGTCCACCCGCCCGGTGCGCTCGGCCACCGCGGCCCACAGCTCGCACGCATACGTAAGTGCCTGCTGTGCATTTGGATGTGACTTGTAGCGGCGGGCCAGGGCGCCGAACGCTTCGGCCGCTGCCCTTTCGCGGCCGGCCTTGAACTCGCACCGGCCCAGCTCGAACAGGAACTCCGGCTCGATCCGGGCGTCGACATCGCCACGCTGGCGCAAGCCGCGCAGCAGCCGGGCGGCCTTCTCGAAGTCGCCGCGTGCGGACGCCTGTTGGGCGATCAGGAGCACCTCGGCGGCGCTCAGCGTGGCGGCATCGTCGGTCCGCTCGACCACGTCGGCGACATAGACCGCCACCACCGCCGGCCACGCTCCGCCCCGTCGCGCCAGGGCGTACATCTTCTCCAGACCGGTGCGCCGCAGCCGACTCGCGGCCTGCCCGGCCCCCGCGGCGAGGCGCTGGCGGGCCTCGATCAGATAGCTGTTGGCGTCCCACAGCAGCGCCAGGTTGACATAGAACCGCGCCGCCTGGCCGGCCGCGTCCTGGGCCACGAGCGGTTTGAGCACGGCGCGGGCCTTTTCGAACCGCCCGGCCCGCAGCAGGCAGCGCGCCTGCCGGTAGCGCACTTCGGCGACCAGGCCCGGATCGTCGGCCTGGCGCGCCGCCTGCTCGAAATGCCGCAGCGCCTCGTCGAACAGTCCCAGCCGCCCCAGCGCGATCGCCAGGCCCAGGCGACAGCGAACCTGGCTCACCGCATCCCCGCCCGCATCGAGCAACTCCTCGAACAGCCGCTGGGCCTGCTGCAGGTACTGCTGGGCCTGGCGCGGCTGGCTGGCGGCGGCCAGATGGAGATCGGTCCAGGCCAGTACGAAGCGCGCCCGGGCGGAGGTGTGGCGCAACGCGTCATAGATGCCCAGTGCCAGGAAGCGATCTTCGGTCGGCGGGCCGCCGGTGCGCAGCTCCTCCGCGAGCCGCCCGGTGTCCGCGACGGCCTGGCCGAGCGCGTCGCGCGCCGCGCCCAGCAGCTCGACGAGCCGGGAGCGGTCCACGTCCTGGCCGTCGGTCAGCTCGAAACGATCGCGCAGCGGCACCATCCAGCGCGAGACGATCATGTCGCCCAGTGCCAGTCGGGCCGTCGCGGCCGCGAGAGTTCGCACCGCCGGGTCCGCATCAGGCTGGCGCTCGGCGGCCTCGATCCAGGCGAGCATGCGCCGGCGGGCCTGTTCGAAGGCCGCGTCGCGCGCCGCCGACTCGCCGGTTCGGCTGGCGCGATTGACGGCCGCCAGTGCCGCCGCCCGGGCGCGGTCGACGGCGGACAGCCGCTGCGTGGCCTGCTCGACGGCCGCGACGTCGCCGGCTGCAATCAGCTTTTCGAGATCGCCGGATGCGGCGCTGCCGGCCGGCTGCCCCCACACGGTGCCCAGCGCCAGCCAGCCAACCGCCAGGGTCACCGCCAGCCGCTTCCAATACTCGCGGCCCGTCTGCATTGGAACAACGCCACCAGGTCTGGTCGCAACACTCATGGCTGCTTTTCGCTTTCGCCCAGGCTGACCGCGAACTGCACGTTGTGGAATCCGGCGCGCACCGCGGCGTCCATCGCGGCGACCACAAACTGCCAGCGCACCTGCTGCTGCGCGCCGATGACCACCGGCCCGGCGGTGTCGGCTCCGGCCCGGCGGCGCTGGTCGAGCAGGTCGGCCAGCTCGGCGAAGGCGTTTTCACCGATCGGCCGGCCCATCAGGTAGACGCGACAGCCGGCCGGCGTTCGTTCGAGGCCGATCTTGACCACCGGGATGATCTCGATCGCCGCCCCGGGGCCGGGACCGCTGCGCGGGTCGAGCTGGGTTTGCAGGATGCCCTCACGGGTCAGCTCGAGCGAGGCTCCCAGGATGAAGAACACCAGGATCACCATGATCACGTCGACCATCGGCGCCAGATTGGGGATGCGCTCGGCGACGCTCTCCGGAAACTGGTGTGTGGGTGTCTTCATGTGCCCGATCCGCTGGCAAGGGCCGCAAACGGCCGCCGTCCTCGGCCCGATTGTCGCCGCGTCGCTGGTGCTTGCCAAGCGCAACCGTGGTCGCGACTATGCCGCTGACCGCGGCGACCCGCGGCCACGCGCAATGTCTCCAGCCCGGTTCGGCGGTTTTGCGGGGCCTGCGGCAGGCGCGCGGCGTGCGCATGTCGTAGCGCGATGATTCAAGCGTACCCGCAGCCGGCCTTCCAGTTGGTCGCACGCAGAATAGTGATTGAATCTCGTTCAGTGGGATACTATCCTCGAAGATGGCACATCGGCGCGTTCGGGCCAGATGGTGTCGGACCGGTCATGATCGATGCGCAGCCATACGGGCCAAGTGCCAGCGCTCCGGGGCTCAATCATCTCGCTTGCTGGCCAGTCCGCCGGCGCGTGGCGCGTCCCAATGACGGTCGTCGCCATGGCCTGTGACAAGAGGCTTTCGGGCGGCCGTGTTCAGTTCGTGCAGCCGGCCCGCGACGGTCTCAGTCCGAAACAGGTGAACCAGCCAAGGGAGGTGAGCCATGACGCCGTATCGCATCGCACTGTTGCTGCTGGCAATATCGGTCTGGCCGCCGGCGGTGCTCTGCCGTCCGACGGCGACCTGGATGGCGACGGCGACGTCGACCTGGCGGATCTGGCGGCCCTGTTGGCGGTCTATGGCGCCCCGTGCGCGTAGCGCGCCCGCAGCGCGGGCACTGCCTGCCGAGAATGCACAGGGCCGACAACTGCCCGCCGGCTATCCGCAACCGTCCAGCCAGCGCCGGACGGTCGGTGCCAGCAGGCTGCCCAGCCCGGTAGCCAGCGCGGTCTTGACCACCAGCCCCGGCACGAACGGCCAGAAGCCCATGCGCAAAGTCTGCTCCAGGCCGGCGTCCATCCACGCCGAAAGCCACAGCAGGCCGGCGGCGAAGATCACCACGTTACCGGCCAGGGCGGCGGCCAGGACGCGCAGGCCCACTCGCCGACCCGGCTCGGTCAGGCGCCCGACGATCGGCTGGGCCAGCACGAAGCCCAGCAGATAGCCGCCGGTCGCGCCGGCGACGGTCTGGAAGCCCCACGTGCCGGCGGCGAAGACGTGATAGCCCACGGTGCCGAGCAGCAGGTAGAAGCCCATCGCCAGTGCACCCAGCCGCGGCCCGAGCGTGACCCCGGCCAGCAGTACCACCAGCGTCTGCAGCGTGATCGGCACCGGCGACCCGGGGACGGGAATCGCCACCTGTGCAGCCGCCGCGGTCAGAACGGCAAAAACCGCCACGCCCGTAACTCGCGCCGCCGCACGCGCGCCGCCGACGGCCTCTGCCGTCGGCGAGCAGGCTCCCGCCGCAAGCCGCCGGGCAGCGTGATCTTCTCCACTTGTTCTGGTCACTTGTCGAACCCTTCCGCCCAGGTGTCTGTACTTGGCCTCGCGGGCCGCCCGCCCGCCCAGCGGGCAGATGATACGCCGAGGGGGATCAGGCTGTCGAGCGGCGGCCGGCGGCGGTTCGGGCCGACTCGGGTCAGCCGGGGCAGGGAGACAGCCGCGGCCGGCGGCTGGTCTAGGTGTCGGTGGGCGTCTCGTCCCAACGGTTCCTGGGGGCGTAGCCGCAGAGCCAGTTGAGCGCAAAGTGCCGCTCGATCGCAACCGAACGCACCTCGGCCCACTCGTCGGCGGTCAGGTCACGGTAGGCCTTGCCGCGGGCGGCGAGGTCTTCATCGACGGTCGCTATGCGGCCTTCTTCGCGACAGTGGCGGGCGGTGAGCCGTACGATGTCGTCGAAGCTGCGGATGCCCGCGGCCCGCATGTTCTCGTCGGGCTCGAGCGGCCGGCCGGACTCGATCAGTTCCCGCGTGCGGCTGCGCCAGTGCCACAGTTCGGCGACGTCGCGCTCAGCCGCAATGGTCTTGGCGGGCCGCAGCCGGGCGGACTTGACGAACGCCGCCACGTCGCGGCCGGGCACGCGTTTGAGCAGATCGGGGTTGGCGGCCTGGTCGTAGGGCAACAGGTTATCCAGCAGTCCCAGCGCCCACATCAGCACGTGCGCCGCTTCGACCCGCCAGGCGGCCGCCAGCCGCTGCTGGGGCGTCATGGTGAGCATGGTCGTGCCGGCCAGTTCGCGCTCCTGCGGCGAGAGCGCTTCCCACAGTCCCAGCTCGCGCACGCGCTGCCAGTACTCGTCGCGCAGGGCCTGGGCCTTGGCCGCGAAGCGCGCCCGCTCGGTCTCGTCCCACCCTTGCGCCGCCTGGGCCAGCGCCTCGCGTGGCGGCGTGGTGAGGGCATAACCGGCGACGTACTTGAGCACCACCAGCCGCCGGGCGACCTCGTTGGCTGCGGGCGGTTTATTTCGTTTGAAGGGCCACATGTGCACCTCCGTTAGTTCCCCGGCCCAGCGTCCCCCCGCACGCAGCCGGCGATGTCAATTGTTGTTCCACAATGATCCACGCCCGCGGCGCTCACGTCCTGGGCATATGGCCACACGCCATTGT
>CAZRSM010000504.1:0-5204 GCA_964602755.1 uncultured Planctomycetales bacterium | reverse complement strand
AGAATGTCGCCGGTGACGCGGTGGAAGGCCCGGGCCTCGGCGTCGTAGCACTCCGGGTGCATCTTGAACACCTCGGTGGCGTTCACCGCCAGCGGGCTGTCGATGTAGACCGGCATCTTCGGTATCTCGCCGGCGACCATCATTTCGTGCAGGTAGTAAGCCACCGTCTGCGTGCGGCCCACCGAAAAGGCCGGGATGATGACCTTGCCACCGCGGGCGTAGGTGCGGTTGACCACGTCGGCCAGCATCTGGCGGGCGTCTTCGGCGTGCTCGGTGATGCGACCGCCGTAAGTGCTCTCGCAGATGAGCACGTCGCAGGGCGGGAAGGGCTGCGGGTCGCGGATGATGGGCTTGTCGGGCCGGCCGACGTCGCCGGTGAAGTACAGCGTCGGCGACTGGCCGTTGCGTTTGGCGAAGGCCACCTCCACGCCGGCCGAGCCGAGCATGTGGCCGGCCTCGTGGAAGCGGGCCAGCAGCCCGGGAACCACCTGGAACCAGCGGCCGTAGGAGACGCTCTGAATCTGCCTGATGGCCTGCAGGGCCTCGCGGTACCCGTAGAGCGGCTCGACCGGCGGCAGGCCCTTGCGCGCCCGGCGCTTGTTCACGTAGACGATGTCTTCCTCTTGTATGTGGGCCGAGTCGGGCAGCATGATGGCGCACAGGTCGCGGGTGGCCGGCGTGCAGTAGATCGGCCCCTCGAAGCCCCGGGCCACCAGAATCGGCAACCGGCCGGAGTGGTCGATATGGGCGTGTGAAAGCACCACCGCCGCGATCCTGGCCGGCGAGACGGGCCACTGGCGGTTCCTGGCTTCCGAAACCTCGCGTTTGCCCTGGAACATCCCGCAATCGAGCGCCACCCACTTGTCGTCGACGCGGATCATGTGCATCGAGCCGGTGACTTCGCGCGTGGCACCGTGAAAAAGCAGTTCGGCCATGACGGTCTGACCTCCAGCGAAAGCGGACGCGAGGCATGTTAGCCCGGCGCGGTCCATCGTGCGCTGCTTTTCTCATGCCCATCGCGCGCCAGCCGCGGCGGCGGGTCTGGAGTGCCCGGCAGCGCCGGATACGAGCCGCCTGCGGAAAACCGCCGAGAGCACCAACGATGCCGGCTCCCCAGGCCCGCTACGGCTCGTCGCGCGGGAGCTGCTCGGGCGGAACGCCCAGCATCTGGGCCAGGTGGGCCAGCTCGAAGGGCTTTTCGAGGTAGGTGACGTGCGGGATGCACTTGCGCGGCTTGCTGGGGTCGGCGACGGTGCGGATCACCTCGACGCAGGCGTTGAAGTTGTGGGCGTGCGTCTCGAGCGAGGCCAGCGCCGTCGGGGGCAGCTCCTCCGAGACGATCAGCACGTCGACCGCGTGGTTTTCGAGCACGTGCTGGGCGTCGACGATCGAACCCGTGGCGTAGACGTCGAACCACTTCGACAGGTACATCTTCAGCGACCACTGCGTCAGCGGGTCCGGTTCGACCGCCAGGATCTGGCGGCGCGCCACGCGCCCCGGACCGGGGTTGCAATGCGTCGGTTTCCGGGCTGACGAGTCGTGTTTCACGGCCAGGCCGCCCCGCAAGAGAGACAGCGCCAGAAGACGAGGTGAAGGTGCTCGAGCGGCTCCGCCGCCCGTGGATCCTCGCATGTATCGGACGTTGTCGTCCGGCCCTGCGCTACAGGATTCCAAATCGGTTGCATACGGCGTGCCAATCACTGAAAGCGGCTTCGATATGGGCTCAAATGGCACGGGCCCGGTATCGCATCGTCTCATCCTGCGCAACAAGCCGCAGCCGGTGTGGCAAGAGGCACCGCCCTGACGGTCCAGCTCCGCGCCGCCAGCGCCGCCGCGAAAAAGCCGGCTTCGCTGCGCGAAAATCCGCAGCCCCGCTTTGGCAACGCTGGGACGCACAATATAATCTGCTTTGCTATAAAGAGTTACGCCGAGCGGCGTCAGCCGCCGACCGGGATTCTGGCCCATGACCGCCCAATCGCAGCCTCAAGACGCCCGCTCCGCAGACGCCGCCGGCACACCCCAGCCCGCCGAGCTGTTCGAGCGGCTCAAGGCCTACGTCGGCTTCGGCGAAGATGACGCCCAGCGACTGCGGCAACTCGGCCCGCTGCTGCGCCCGCACCTGCCGGCGGTGGTCGAACGTTTCTACGCCACCGTGGCGGCCGATTCGCGCACCATCGACATCCTCACCCGCACCGGCACGCCGATCGAGGTGCTCAAGCGCGCCCTGCAAAGCTGGCTCGAATCGCTGTTCGCAGGGCGCTACGACGCCGACTACCTGCGCAGACGGGTACGCATCGGCAAGGTACACGTCCGGGTGGGCCTGCCAGAACACTACATGATCGTAGCGATGGAGGTGGTGCGCCAGGAGCTGGCGGCCCTGATCGCGTCGGCCGGCGTCACGCAGCCGCGCGAGGCGACCACCGCTCTGCACAAGCTGCTGTCGGTCGAGCTGGCCCTGATGCTCGAAAGCTACCACGGCACCTTCGTCGAGCAGGTGCGCGAGACCGAGCGCAGCGCCGTACGCGAGCGGCTGACCCAGGCCGAACACCTGGCGCAGATCGGCCGCCTGGCGGCCTCGCTGGCCCACGAGATAAAAAACCCCCTGGCCGGCATCAGCGGCGCGGTACAGGTCATCCGCGACTCGATGCCCGCCGATGCGCCGCACCGCCCGATCCTGGGCGAGGTGCTGCGGCAGATCAACCGGCTCGACCAGACGGTCAAGGACCTGCTGGTCTACTCGCGGCCCGTGCCGCCGCGCTTCGAGCCGTGTGATTTGCGCGGCGTATTCGAGCGGCTGGGGGCGCTGCTGGCCCGCGAGCCGGCCATGCAGCGGGTGCGGCTGGAGTGCAGCCACGACGGCCAGCGGCTGCCGGAGATCGAGGCCGACAGCAACCAGATCGAGCAGTTGCTGATGAACCTGATCCTCAATGCCGCCCACGCCTCGGAAGACGGCTCGGTGGTCAAGGTCGCAGCCCGGGCGGTGGCCGGCGGCGTGCGGCTGATCGTCGCCGACCGCGGCCACGGCATGGACCCCGAGACGCAGCGGCGGGCGTTCGAGCCGTTTTTTACGACCAAGGCCCGCGGCACGGGGTTGGGGCTGCCGATCTGTCGGCGGATCGTGGAGGCCCACGGCGGCCGGCTGAGCATTCGCAGCGCCCCCGGGCAGGGCACGACCGTCGAGATAGAATTACCGCTACACCAGAGAGAACCGGAGCGCAACTGGCATGAGCATTCGGGCGCTGATAGTTGAGGACGAAGGGCTGATCCGCTGGTCGCTGCGGCAGAAGTTCGAAGAGCGCGGCTACGAGGTGGTCGAGGCCGAGGACGGCAAGTCGGCTCTCAAGGAGCTCGAGGAGGGCCTGTTCGACCTCGTGATGCTGGACTACAAGCTGCCCGACATGACCGGTCTGGAGATCCTGGAAAAGGTGCGCGACAGCGACCAGGACACCGTGGTCATCATGATGACGGCCTACAGCACCATCGAGAGCGCCGTCAAGGCCATCAAGCTGGGCGCCTACGACTACGTCACCAAGCCGTTCCAGATGGCCCAGATGCTGCACGTGGTCGACAAGGCGCTCGAGACCACCAAGCTGCGCCGCGAGGTGCGCGAGCTGCGCCGCCACCTGGACGAGAAGTACGGCACCGACGAGATCATCGGGCAGGACCCGTCGATGCTCAAGCTGCTCGATATGATCCAGCAGATCGCCCGCACGGGCGTCTCCACCGTCTTCCTGCGGGGCGAGACCGGTACCGGCAAAGACCTGGTAGCCCGCGTGCTGCACCGCAACTCGGAGCGCGCCGCGCAGCCCTTCGTCAACATCACCTGCACCGCTTTGTCGGAAACCCTGCTGGAAAGCGAGCTGTTCGGACACGAGCGCGGGGCCTTTACCGACGCCAAGACCCAGAAGAAGGGCCTGTTCGAGCTGGCCGACGGCGGCACGGTATTCCTGGACGAAATCGGCGACATGCCCGCCGCCCTGCAGGCCAAGCTGCTGCGCTTCCTGGAGGAACGCAAGTTCCGTCGCGTGGGCGGGACGCGCGAGATCGGCGTCGATGTGCGCGTCATCGCCGCCACCAACCGCGACATCGAGCAGGCCATCCAGGAGGGCAAGTTCCGTCGCGATCTGCTCTATCGTCTCAACGTGGTGACGGTCTACCTGCCGCCGCTGCGGGCCCGCGGCGACGACATCAAGCTGCTGGCCCGGCACTTCGTGCAGCGCTTCGCGCGCGAGTTCAAGAAGACCGTGACCGACATCAGCCCGGCGGCCTACGAGCGCCTGATGGGCTACAGCTGGCCCGGCAACGTCCGCGAGCTGCGCAACGTGATCGAGCGGGCCGTACTGCTGTGCAAGGGCCAGGTGCTCGAAGAAGACGACATCGTGCTGGGTCGCTCCGAAACCACCCCCTGGCAGTGGGACATCGAGCACATCACCTTGCCGCCGGAGGGCTTCAACTTCGACAAACTGCGCGTGCTGGAGCGGCACCTGCTGTGCCAGGCGCTGGAGCGCACCGGCAACAACCAGAGCAAGGCCGCCAAGCTGCTCAACCTCTCGCGCGATCGGCTGCGCTACCGCCTCCAGAAACACGGTTTACTCTAGCCGGGATCGCCGGGCGGTCGTCCACCGCCGGGCCAACGGCCCCTGGATGGCCGCGAAACGGCCCGCGGGTGCAACCACGCGCTTGCCGTGGTGTCTACAATACGGGTGGATTCCGCGCCAGCCGGGCGCGGACCAGCCGCGAATTGCCCCCGACGGAGGGTTAGCACCATGCGCAAGTTTTCCAAACTGGCTCTGCTGGCCGGCGTCGGCGCCTTGCTGCCGGCGATGGTAGTCTGCGACGTGCCCGCCCGCGGCTCGATCTTCGGGATCGATTACGAGATCCGCAGCCACGGCAGCGGTGGTTTTTTCGACCGCCTGCTGGACGTTTTCGACCGCCCCCGGGACTGCTGGTTCTGGTGCGACGACGGTGACGGCTGGAACCTCGATCTCGACATCGACTTCGATTGAGCCGCCGTCGGCGGACGGCCCGGCCGGTTGACCGCGTCCGCCCGCCTGACGATCGCCGGCCGCCGGCCCTTGTCGCGCTGTGCGGCTTGCCGGAAACTGCCAGCTCACGCGGGCGTGTGGCTGCCCGCAAGCCGGCACCCGGCAACCTGAGCAGACAAGGAGCCTGGCGATGCAACCGCATCTCGGATTGGCGGCCCT
>CAZRSM010000503.1:0-6885 GCA_964602755.1 uncultured Planctomycetales bacterium | reverse complement strand
GTCCCGCCGGGGACCAATCTCGAAAAACCGCGCAAAGGCCCCCGGCCGCCGCTGATGGTGCCCAAGGGCGTCAGGCTGATCTCGAAGGGCGCCAAAGTGACCTCCAGCGACAGCGAGCCGATCATCGGCGAGCTGGCCATGGTGACCGACGGCGACAAGGAAGCCGAAGAAGGCAGCTACGTCGAGTTGGGCCCGGGCAAGCAGTGGGTGCAGATCGACCTGGGCCGGCCGTATCGCATCTACGCCATCGTCGTCTGGCACGCGCACGCCAACGCCATCGTCTACCGCGACGTGGTGGTGCAACTGGCCGACGATCGCGACTTTCTCAAGAACGTGCGCACGGTCTTCAACAACGATCACGACAACTCCTCCGGCCTGGGCATCGGCAAGGACAAGGAGTACTGGGAGACCTATGAGGGCAAGCTGATCAGCGTCGACGGTCAGGTGGCCCGTTACGTGCGCCTCTACAGCAACGGCAGCACTTCCGACGAGCTGAATCATTACACCGAGGTGGAGGTATACGGCCAGCCGGTGAAATGATCCGCCCGCGGCCCGCCGCGGCCGCCATCGTCGTGCTGGCGGCGCTGGCCACACTGGCGGCGCGCTGGCCGGGGCTCGGCCTGCGCCCCATGCACTGCGACGAAGCCGTGCACGCGCTGAAGTTCGAACAGCTCTGGCACGGCGGCGACTACCGCTACGACCCGCATGAGTACCACGGCCCCGCGCTGTACTACCTGACGCTGCCGGTGGTCTGGCTGGCCGGGGTGCAGGACTTCGGCCAGTTGCAGGAGTGGATGCTGCGGCTGGTGCCGCTGCTGTGCGCCGCCGGCGGTGTCGCGCTGCTGGCCCTGCTGATCGACGGCCTGGGTGCCGGGGCGGCGGTGTGGGCGGCGCTGTTTCTGGCCGCCAGCCCGGCGCTGACCTTCTACAGCCGCTACTACATCCAGGAATCGCTGCTGGTCTTCTTCACCGCGGCGCTGCTGGCCTGCGGCTGGCGCTACTACCGCAGCCGCCGGCCGGTGTGGGCCCTGCTGGCCGGCGTAGCCCTGGGCCTGATGCACGCCACCAAGGAGACGTTCGTTATCGCCCTCGGCGCCATGCTGGCGGCCCTGGTGCTGCTGCTGTGGCCGCGGCGCGCCACGGCGCCGGCGCAACGCCCCGGCCGGCACGTCGTACGCTGGCCGCTGATTGCCGGCGGGCTGCTGGCGATCAGCGTCTCGGCAGCGCTGTATTCGAACCTCCTGCGTCATCCGCAGGGCATCCTCGATTCCGTACTGACCTACCGCGAGTACTTTACGCGGGCCGGCGCCGGCGGCGACCACGAACAGCCCTGGTACTACTACCTCAAGCTGCTCACGTGGACGCGCTACGGCCACGGCCCGCTCTGGAGCGAGGGCCTGCTGCTGGGGCTGGGACTGCTGGGGGCCGTGGTCGCGCTGCTGCGTCGCCACCCGAGCGGGCACCAGGCCCTGCCACGTTTCCTGGCCCTCTACACCCTGCTGCTGATCGCTGTTTATTCGCTCATACCGTACAAGACGCCGTGGTGCGCGTTGTCGTTCCTGTACGGCCTGGCACTGCTGGCGGGTATGGCCGTGGCTGCCGGGCTGGCGCGCCTGCGGCGACGCTGGACGCAGGTAGCCCTTGGCCTGCTGGTGGTGGCCGGTCTGGGACACCTGGCGGCCCAGGCGCAGCGGGCCTGCTCGCGTCGCTGGTGCGCCGACTATCACAACCCCTACGTCTACGCCCAGCCGACCTTCCGCGTAGTCGAGCTGGCCGGGCGTATCGAAGAACTCGCCGCCCTGCATCCCGACCGCCAGGCCATGCGCGTCAACGTGATCGCGCCCGACTACTGGCCGCTGCCGTGGTACCTGCGGCGACTCTCGGCGGTGGGCTGGTACGAACAGTTGCCCGAGCAGCCCGACGCCCCGGTAGTCGTCGTCGATTCGTCGCTGCTCGAGCGCTTCGTGGCCGCAGCCGAGGACGAATACCAGATCAACGCCTACGGCCTGCGTCAGCCATCGACCGTCCTGTGGCTGTGCGTCGAGCGCGGCCTGTGGCAGTGCTACGTCGACCAGGTCCTGCAATCACCGCCCGACGGTGCGGAGCGCGCCCCATGAACCCCAGCGACGCCGATCGGCCGCCGGTGCAGCGTTTCGAGCACGACGCGATGGCCTGCACGTTCGAGCTGCTGCTGTGCGAGCCGGACGCCCGCTATGCCGCGCAGGCGGCCGACGAGGCTTTCGCCGAACTCGATCGGCTCGAAGCCGAACTGAGCCGCTTCGTACCCACCAGCGACGTGGCCCGCATCAACCGCCTCCAGCCCGGGGAGGCGGTGGCCGTCTGTGAGGCCACGCTCGAATGTCTCGAACTGGCCGACCAGGTCGCGCGGCTCACCGGCGGCGCGTTCGACGTGGCCTACGCCAGCGATCCACCGGCCGCCGGGGAGCCGCTGATGGTCGACCGCCGCGGCGCCCGGGTGGCCGTGACGCGCGCCGGCGTGCGGCTCGACCTGGGCGGCATCGGCAAGGGCTACGCGCTCGATCGGCTGGCGCGGCTGCTGCGCCAGTGGGACATTACCTGCGCCCTGCTGCACGCAGGCCAGAGCACGGCCCTGGCCTGCGGCCCGGGACCGGGCGGAGAGGGCTGGCGGCTGCCGCTGCGCGACCCGCGCGGTGCCGACCACACGCTGGGGCATGTCTGCCTGCGCGATGCGGCCCTCAGCGGCTCGGGGCGGACGCTCCACGGGGCGCACATCGTCGACCCGCGCGCCGGCACCGCCGCCGCGGGCCACCTGGCTGCGTGGGCACTTGCGCCGTCGGCCGCGCTGGCCGACGGCCTGTCGACCGCGGCCATGGTGCTCGACGAAGCGGCCATCCGGCAGGTGTGCCGCCAGGCCGACGGCGTGGCGATCGGCGTCCTCGACGAGCGCTCCGGCCGCCCGCGCTGGATCGACCCGCGCGCGGCGGCACGCTTCACGCCGGCCGGAGAGTCTGCCTGATGCTTGCGTGGCGGGTTCGCACGGGAGGCAGGTCGCTTACAGCAGGCGGGCGACGGCGTCCATCACCATCTCGACGGTCACCCGCTCCATGCAGCGCAGATCGAGCGGGCAGCGCGGCAACTGGCACGGCCCGCAGTCGACGTCGGCCTGGAGTTTGATCTCGCGCTCGTAGCCGGTGTCGGTCCACTCCTGGTGCGTGGGGCCGAAGATGGTCACGGTGGGCACGTCGAAGGCGATGCCGTAATGCCGCGGGCCGGTGTCGTTGCAGACCAGCAACGAGGCCGCCTGCATCACCACCTTGAGCGACCCCAGCGTGGTGCCTGGTTCGCACATGCACACCGGGTCGCGCCGCGCCAACTCGGCAATGCGCCGCATCAGGGGATACTCGTTGGGAGCGCCGACGATCACCGGCACCAGGCGCTGCTGCTCGATAAGCAGGTCGCACACCTCGGCGAAGCGCTCCGGCAACCAGCACTTGGCCGCCCCGAAAGCCGCCCCGGGGTTGATGACCGCAAAGCGGCGCTCCGACAGCCCGTAGTGGGCGAGCAATTCTTCGCCGGCCCGGCGTTGCGCTGCACTGATACCCAGCCGCAGCCGCCGATCGGGCACCGCGCAACCCACGTGTTCGGCCAGGCGGATGTAGTAGTCCAGCACCGGGCTGGGCACGAAGCGCCGCCCGCGCCGCAGCGGCCGCAGCCGGTCGGTCAGCAGCGGGCCGCGTCCGTCGCGGGCATAGCCCACGCGCCGCCGGGCACCACCGGCCCACAGCGCCAGCGCCGAGCGGAAAGAGTTGGTCAGCAGAATCGCCAGGTCCACTTCCCGGCGGCGCAGCTCGCGGCTCAGCCTCACCAGGCGCGCCTCGCGCCGCCAGCCGCGGCCCGGCGGCCAGAACACCTCGTCGTCGTGCCAGCCCCCGCCACGCACCACCTCGGCCACGTAGTCACGCATCAGATACGTTATGCGCGACCCGGCGAAATGCCGGCGCAAGGCCGCCAGCACCGGCGTGGCCATCACCACGTCGCCGACCCAGTTGGGCAGGCACACGAGCAGATGGCGGCACTCGGCAGGTTCGACACCGTTCATGAAGCTGCATCGGGACAGGTGCCGGCGGTCGCCAGCTCGATCGGACCGACGGTGGCGATGCACGGCCGGGCCTGCGCCACGCGGGCGGCGTAGCGGGCCACGTCGTCGCGCGTCACCGCGCGCAGCTCGGCCAGATGTGCGTCCAGCCCCACCGGCCTGGAGAAGTAGAACAGATCGTCGCTCAGCCCGCCGGCCCGGGCGCGGGTCAGGTCGTCTTCGGTGACCAGGTGCGCGATCAGGCCGTCTCGGGCCCGCCGGGTCTCCTCGTCGGTCAGGTCGCCGGGCAGGCGCCGCAGTTCGCGCATGATGGTGTCGAACGTGCGCTGGCAGTTCTCGGGCGTGGTGCTGGCGCCGACGTGGATTACGCCGCTGCCGCGGGGCTGCTCGCTCCAGGCCGCCACCCAGTAGACCAGCCCCTGCTTCTCACGCACCTCGGTGAACAGCCGGGCGCTCATGCCGCCGGAGAGCACGCCGATCATCACCCGTTCGGCCGCGAAGTCCTGCGAACCGCGGGGCGCTCCGGGCAGCGTAAGTCCAATGTATTGCTGTTCGAGCTGCTTGGGCCGGTGGTGGCGGGCGGGCGCGAAGACGAACTCCGCGTCGCGCCGGCCGTGGTGGTCGTGGCGGCCCAGCCCGGCAAAGCAGCGCTCGAGCCGCGCCGCGAGCGCCTGCGGCTCGATCGGCCCGGCGGCCGCCACCTGAAGCCGTCCGGCGTGGTAGGTATTGCGCCAGTGCTGGCGCACCTTCTCGGGCGTGATGTTGGGCAGCGTGTCTTCGTGGCCGTCGGGATGGCGACCGAGCAGCGGCCCCAGGGTGATGCGTTGCAGGTCGCGCCGCAGCAGCGCGTGGGGGTCGTCTTCCATGTGCCGCAGCTCTTCGATGGCCAACTGCACCGCGACCTGGCAGGCCTCGTCGGGAAAGGTGGGCCGGCAGAACATCTCGGCGGCCAGCTCGACCACGTCGAGCACGAACTCGGGCAGGCACACCACCCGCAGCAGCGTGGTCTGCCGGCCGCTGCTGGTGGCCCACTCGGCCCCCAGCGCATCGAAGGCGTCGGCCAGCGCCCGGCCGTCGTAGTTGCGCGTGCCCTTCGAGAGCGTCTGCTCGACGATCGAGCTGATGCCCACCAGGTCAGGCGGATCGTCGACCACGCCGACCAGCATGCGCAGGCACAGCGCCACGGTGTCGCGCTGTTCAAGCCGATCGACTGCCAGCTCGACGCCGCAGTCGAGCAGCCGGTGGTAGAACTCGCGGTCGTTGGTGGCCGCTGCGCTCACTTAGTGCTCCTGCGCCGGCTCGCCCAGCAGGGGCGCCAGTTCGGCCAGTTTCTCTTCGACCAACGCGGCGTCGCGGGCTTCGAGGTTGAGCCGCAGCAGCGGCTCGGTGTTGCTGGGCCGCACGTTGAACCACCACTCGTCGTACTCGATGGTCACGCCGTCGAGGTGGTCGATGCGCGCGTCGGCGTACTTCTCTTCGAGCTTGCGGAAGGTGCCCTCCTTGTCGTCGTTGACGAAGTTGCGTTCGCCGCTGGCGGCGTACTTCCTGAACGGCCGCAGCAGTTCCGACAGCGAGCCGCCCCGGCTGCTCAGCACGTTGACGATCGCGATGAAGGCCATCATGCCCGAATCGCAGTACCAGAAGTCGCGGAAATAGAAGTGCCCGCTCAGCTCGCCGCCGAAGACGGCGTCGGACTCGGCCATGGCGCGCTTCATGTATACGTGGCCGACGCGCTGGCGGCGCGGCTGGCCGCCGGCGGCCTCGATGGTCTCCTTGACGATGCGGCTGGAACGCAGGTCGTAGACGATGGCAGCCCCCGGCTCCTGCCGCAGGTACTCCTCGGCCAGCAGCGCGGTCAGCAGGTCGCACCCGACGATCTCCGCGTTCTCGTCGACCACCATGCAGCGGTCGGCGTCGCCGTCGAAGCACACCCCGAAGTCGGCCCCCTGCTCGCGCACCGCCTGGCGCAACTGGGCCAGGTTCTCGGGCACCAGCGGGTTGGGCGGGTGCACGAACTCGCCGTCGTGCTCGAAGTTGAGCGCGATCAGCTCGAACTGCTCCACGTCGCCGAACAGAATCGGGAACCAGCGCCCGGCCATGCCGTTCGAGGCGTCGATGGCGATCTTGAGCCGCCGCGACGGCCGCAGGAAACGCCGCAGGTAGTCGCGGTAGGGCTGCGAGAGGTCGACCGTCTCGACCATGTCGCGTTTGTCGACCTTGTGGCGCGAGATGGCGGCGGCGATGCGGGCGATCTCGGGCAGGCCGGAGTCGGCCCCGATGGGTTTGCCGCCCGGGCCGGAAATCTTGAAGCCGTTGTAGTTGGCCGGGTTGTGGCTGGCGGTGGTCTGCACGCCGCCGCAGCACTTGAGATAGTTGACCGCGAAGTAGATTTGCGGCGTATCGGTCATGCCCACGTCGATCACGGGAGTGCCGGAGGCCACGGCCCCCTCGATGAAGGCCCCGGCCAGAGCGGGGCTGCTCTTGCGCATGTCGCGGCCGACGATGAGCTTGCTCATCTCCGGGTCGCTGCGGTCGTAGCCCTTGAGCGAAGTGCGCAGGAACTGGGCGGTGGCGTTGCCGATGCGCCAGGCCACGTCTTCGCTCAGCGGATCAGGATAGGTGGCACGCACGTCATAGGCTTTGAAGACTTTTTCGATCATGGTGGCGATGTCCTCCGTGAGCGCTTGAGTGCGGGCTTTCTTGGCGATGTTGACCACGGCCGCGGGGTACGATTCGCGCCCCTGCTCCTCGTCGTTGAACTGGCAACCGCGACACTTGCGATAGTTGACACGCCGGCGTCCCAGGCA
>CAZRSM010000502.1:0-2654 GCA_964602755.1 uncultured Planctomycetales bacterium | reverse complement strand
GGCGCCTCGTCTAGTAGCGCCTGTAACTGCGCGATTGCTCGCTCGATCCGGTCCGGCCCGATTCCCCTGCGCAGTAGCCGCGCGCGTGCCTCTTCCGAGGAAACATCGCCGCGTTGCAACTCCTCGGCCGTCCGGACGATGGCGTCTAGTTCTTCGCGGGTTAAACCGAGAGCACGCACTACTTGCAGTTCGCGATCCAGGCCCCTTGCAACGCGCTGCAAAACACCCACGTTGAAGTCGGGTCGAAGCTCCCGTGGGTTGGTGTCGCTTTGTGATATTGCGGGCGGTAAGAACAGGCCCAACCCGTATGAAACTACCACCCACACCAGAAGGACCAGAAAACCACATACGGAAACAGCCAGCAGTAGACGGTGTCGCTTCCGCACGCTGTTTCGCGATGGCCGGGACGCGACGTCAGGCAATGAAGCAGAATCGGACATGACTATCTTCCCTGAAGGCAGGTTGCAACCGAAGGTATTGTAAACCACCTCGCAAGCCGGTTATACCATTTGAGAACACAGCTCGGAAGCCTGGGGCACCGAGGTGCAAACCTTGAGACGCAACCGAGTCGGTCAGCGAGTGGCCGGAGAGCGTGCCTGTGCTACAATAAATTGGGGTGGCGTATGACGAATCTTGGCCTTCTGATGTCTTTGGTGGTTTGCGCCTGCGGTCCGACAGCGACCCAGCCTTCGGCAGTGGTGCTCGACGCGAGCAAGTGGTGGGGGCATCACTCAGTGCGGTTGCCGGAGAACCGCACGCACGTGGTCCTGCTGTTTCGAGCCGGTGACAGCGACCGGATCCGCCCACTGGTGCCGGTGCTGGCGCGGCTCGACGGCCGGCGGGACGTGCGTGTCGTCGCGCTCAGTCCTGATCCACCGCGGAAAGTGCGGCCGGTGATAGTGCGCCTGCGCATGGGCTTTCTTGCGGGAGCCGGAACAACGCTGCACAAGCGGCTCAAGATCAAGCAATGGCCGGCGCTTCTGATCCTGCGGCCAGCGTCAGACCCTTCGCGTTGGCAGATGGACATGCCAGGCAGCGCCTCCGTTCGGGCTCTCTCGTTGTTGCTGGGCACCGAAACCGCACGCCTGCCAGCGAGCGGGCACGAGGTTGCAGACATGGCGGATGGGGGCGATGTGGCTGCGGAATACGCGGCCTTCCCGGCACTCCGGAAACGGGCCCTAACCGGGAGTCATGAAGCCCGTCGGGAAGCGTTGCGGACGCTGTACGACGCGGTGGCGGAAGGGAAGCTGCGTCCCGAACCCTTTCTAGAGCTCTGCGAACAGCTATTGGCCGAGGCGCCCCCGCCGGAGATGGCCGACTATTACCAAAAGCGGGCGCTGTGGTTCGGCGAAGTCGCCTATCTGGCGCACTTGGCGGACCCGACGGTCACGGTCAAGCAGCCGCTTCTGTCTCCCGGCGATCTGGCCCGGCGTGACGCCGATCCTCTCGACCGCGCGGTAGCCGATGCGTACAAGGCCGATCTTGCCAGCAAGAGTCTGAAAGCGCTTCGTGACGATTATGTCGAGCACCTGACGGAGACCAACAGCGATCTGTTGATCCGTGAAGCCATCATATTCCGATTCGCCGAGCTGGCACCAGAGGAGGTCACTCCGGTACTGGCGGAGCTGACGACACTCGAGCAGGACGCGTATCTGCGCTGGCAATTGGTGGGCACAATTGGTTACCTGTGCGAAAAGGGGGCGTGTCCGCGCGAGCGGCTCATCGGTGAATTAGAGGGATTGCTCGAGGTCGAGAGCGATGTCCGGCGTGTGCGGCCACTTCTGATCGAGTTGCTGAACGAGATGTACGAGAGGGCCACCGGCCAGTAGTCATGCGCATGGCGAACGCGACCCTAGTGCGACGCGGAATCGCATGAACTTGTCCGTCGGCGGGTCCGGCACCGTTTCGCCGGACATCTAGTGCCACAGTTTCGTGGTGCCCGGAACGAGCGACAGCGCGAGCACGCCGGTGACCTCGTGGAAGCAAAGCCCCTGATCGGCTGCGAGCAGGTAGGTCTCACCGCAGTCGAAGATGTCGCCCAGCTATTGCGTACCCCTCCTCAGTTCGCCTTCCGCATTTATGCCACCTGTTGGACGGCGAGGAACAGGGTTTTCAGGGTCTTTTTGGAACCCGGGCCTTGCAGGGCCAGTGACAAAACCTGCTGGCGGACGCTCTCGCAACGCAAGGCATTGAGCATGTCCGCGAATGATGCACAAGACTCGCTCGGATACCACGGCCGATTGAGTGCCCGGTAGTGACGATGGCCTTCAGTCGTAAATATTGTGTACCCCTGCGTGTTGGTGTAGTGTACCCCTGCATGTTGGACAACTCCGTTGTCTATCACGCAGCGTCGCGTAGCGACGCTGCGTGGGTCTCGTCGGGCGTGCGGTAGCCCAAGGCCTGGTGCGGCCGCTCGGCGTTGTACCACTCGATCCAGCGGCCGATCGCCTCCCGGGCAGCCGCCAGCGAACAGAACCCGCCGGGCTGGCCGATGCGTTTCATCTCCGAAAGGGCTAGCCCGGATATTTCACCGGGTCATCCGTTGAAGAAGTGGCGCTGGCCTCCAAGTCTTTGTATTCTGTGTGGTTATGAACATCACGCAGAGCAGGGACAAGGAGACCAGCCTTGACAGGCTGTAATCGCAAACCGCTGTC
>CAZRSM010000501.1:0-4051 GCA_964602755.1 uncultured Planctomycetales bacterium | reverse complement strand
GGCCCAGCCGGGCGGCGGCACGGGCCATGCGCTCGAGGGCGCCTGGGCGGGCCGCTTCGTCCAGGGTGTCGAGCAACGGTCGGCAATTGGCCTCCGGACTGCGCCGGTCGGTCACGACCAGCGCCGCGCCACGCTCGGCGAGCTGCCGGGCGTTGGCGAGCTGATGCTGGTCGCGATGGTAGGGGTATGGCAGCAGGATGGACGGCCGGCCCAGCGCGGTGATCTCGGCCAGCGTCGACGCCCCGGCCCGCGAGATCACCAGGTCGGCCGCCGCCAGCAGGTCCCACATTTCGTGCGCGTAGTCTACCACCGCGGCCGGGGCGCCGACGGCCGCGTAGACCCGTCGCGTCTGCTCGGCATCGGCCGGCCCGGTCAGGTGCACCAGTTGCCACTCGCGATGGTGCAGGTGGAATTCGGGCCAGACGTGGTGCATGGTGTGGTTGATCGAGCGGGCACCCTGCGATGCTCCGGTCACCAGCAGCAGCGGCGCGTCGACGTCCAGCCCCAGCTTCTGCCGGGCGGCCGCCGGGTCGGGATGCGCAAACTGCGGCCGAATCGGGCAACCCCAGCAGCGGCACTTCTCGGGGGCCGCAAAGTGCTGCGCCGCCGACTCCCATTGCACCACGATCAGATCGGCCAGCCGACCCAGCAGCCGATTGGCCTTGCCCGGGACGGCGTCGGGATTGAGCACCACGCTGGGGATCCCCAGCCGACAGGCGGCCAGCACTCCCGGCACGGCGGCAAAGCCACCCAGCCCCAGCACGGCGCGCGGTCGCAGTCGGCGCAGCTCCCGCCGCGCGGCGCGATAGCTCTGGTAGAGGCTGCGGGCGAAGCCGGGCAGCCGCAGGGGGTTGATCGTGAAGGGCCGCACGGGCTGGGCGATCTGGCGATAGCCGCTGCGGCCCAGCAGCTCGGTATCGAGCGGCCGATCGCTGGTCAGGAAGGTAATCTGGGCCTCGGGCTGCAGCGTCTGGAGAGCCTGGGCGACCGCGAGTCCGGGGTAGAGATGGCCGCCGGTGGCGCCGCCGGCGAAGACGTAGGCGGTGGTATCCATGGTGCGGTCCGGGCGTCAGCCGCCGGCGGCGGCCCCGAAGCCTCCCAGGGCGCCGACCAGCGCGCTGGAGCAGTTGCACAGCACGAACAGGCCGCAGATGCTCAGGGCGACGTACGCGCGCCAATTGCCGGACCGCTCGTGCCGCAGGCTGACGACGGACAACACCAGGCCAACCACGGACGACAGCATGGCGGCCAGTGAGCCGAAGATGGTCGCCGGCTTCTGCGCGACTTCCATCTGCTGTTGCGGCGTGGGCTGTTGTCCCTGCTGCAGCACGGGCATCAGCTCGACGACCTGGTAGATCACCACAAAACCGAAGCACAGCACCGCGACCGCCGCGCAGATCAGCGCCAGGTTGCCCCAGCGCCGCGCGCTCTGCTGGGCCTCGGCTTGCGGCGACTCACCCGGCGGCGCACCGGGTACGTGGCCCGACATCGGCGGAACGGGCGGCGGCACGCCGGGTGGCGGCGACGGCGGAACCTCCTGCCCGGTCGGCGGCGCGGGCCCGGCCTGCTCCGGTTCCGGCGCAAGCGGTTCAGCCCGAGGCACGGCGGCCGGGCTGCTACCCAGGTCGGACTCCATCGGCACGCCGACCTCCTGGCGACAGTACGGGCAGATGGCGACCTGGCCCGCGTAAAGGTCGTCGACCTCGATCGGTTGCGAACAGTGCGAGCAACGAAACTGGATGGCCATGGAGCTGTGGTTCCCGTTGCGAGTACGCTTGCATATCGGCCGGCGACGCTGCGCCGGGCGAGCCTGCGGGCATGATAACGGTATCGGACGTGTTCGGGCAGGGGACGCCCTCAGCGGGCCACGAACATACGCGCCGACGTGCCTTCCGGGCCGACCCGCAGCTCGACCGGCCGCAGACAGCGCGGACAGCGGCCGCGGTATTCCCGCTGGTCGGGGCGTCGATAGATGCGCGTGTAGACGCCGCAACACTCGAAGTAGATTCCGATAAACGGCCGGGCGGCGGTGTCGTTGGCGTCGTCGGCGCGGGCGTCCAGCTCGGAGCCGAGCGGTTCGTCGCCGCTCAGGTCGATGTGTTCGCCAGGCGAGGCGGTCATCGGCGTGTTCTCCGGTGCTTGGTCGCTTGTTTGCATCGGCCGAAAGACGGGGCGATCTGAAGGCTGCGGCGGTTGCGACCGCGGCGCTTATACGGGAAACTCACGCGACCAGAGCAGGCGGGGGAGACGATCCTGCAATCAGAAAGGCGAACAGTCGGCATGAACGGCAACACCGTATCCAGTGTGAAGAACACCACTCCCGGCGAAGTCTGCGAGGCCATCCGGGCCGCCGAGCGCATCGCGCTGGTCGGTCACGTCACCCCGGATGCCGACTGCTTCGGCGTGCTGGGGGCCATGTACGTGGCGCTGCCCGAGCTGGGCAAGTACCCGGCCGTGGCGCTGCCGGGCGGGACCGTGGCCCGGCGGCTGGCTTTTCTGCCGGAGCTGGCCGGCATCCGCCCGGCGTCGGCCGAGCAGTTGGCCGCCTGCGATCTGGCGCTGGTGATGGACACGGCCAAGGAAAGGCGCGTCAACATCGACGGCAAGCTCGAAGCCCTGCCGCGGGCGCGCATCGTCAACATCGACCACCACGCCACCAATACGCGCTTCGGTGAGATCAACTGGATAGAGGGCCACGCCAGCAGCTCGTGCGAGCTGATCTACCTGCTGATCCGGGCCCTGGGGTGCCAGGTCACGCCCACGATCGCGACGCTCATCTACGCCGGGATGCACAGCGATACGCAGGGTTTCTCCCTGGCCAACACCACCGTCCGCAGCCTGAAGATCGCCGGCGAGCTGGCCGAAGCCGGGGCCGACATCATCGACACCTGCGAGCGGCTCAATCGCAGCCGCAGCCGCAGCGAGTTCGAGCTGCTCAAGGTTATCTATGCCAACACGCGCATCAGCGAGGACGGCCGGCTGGCCTGGAGCACGGCCGATTTCGACGAAATCCGCGCCGCCGGCTGTGTGGCCAACGACATCGACGACCAGGTCGAAGTGGTGCGGTCGATCGAGGGCGTGCAGGTGGCCATCCTCTTTACCGAGGGCAACCAGGGCAAGGTGCGCATGAATTTCCGCGGCGAACGCGGCGTATCGGTGCTCGAGCTGGCCCGGCAGTTCGGCGGCGGCGGCCACCACGCCAGCGCCGGCGCCATTCTCGACGGCACGATCGAAGAGGTCACCGCCCGCGTCATTCCGGCCGCCAAGGAGTACGTCGCCCGCCTGGACTAGCTCCTGGTCGGCCTCCGGTATCCAGTTGCACCCGGCGTTACGAGCCCGCCGGACCGCGCACGGTAAGTACCCCGGAAGAAACGAGCGCCGATTCGGCGGCGCAAACTGCGTCTTTCAGCACAGGCCGCCGTAGTTGGCCAGCAGGATGGCCAGGTCGGCCAGGTCGACGTCGCCGTCGCGGTCCAGATCGCCGTCGAAATACCCGGGATTGCCGGCGGTGCCGTAGTTCGACAGCAGGATTGCCAGGTCGGCCAGGTCGACCGCGTGGTCGCCGTCGAGGTCGCCGGGGCAGACCACGGCGAACTCGAATACGGCCGCGCCGCCCGGCTGTCCGTCGCCGCTGGGCAGGCCGGCCGGATCGGTCGGATCGGTCAGCTCGCCGTCGAGGGCGATGCCGGCGAGCGAAGTCACGCTGTCAGCGATGGTGACGGTGTAGAACCCGTCGGCCAGGCTGGTGCCGAAGTCCAGCGTGACGGTGTAGTTGCCGCTGTCGTAGCTCAGCGTCGCCGGCACGGGCGTGCCCTGGTCGTCGGTCACGGTCAGGTCGGCCGGGCTGATGCTGACGTCTTCGCTGAAGGTGATGGTCAACTGCGCGACGCCCACGCTGGGCAGCACCTGCTGTCCCGGCTGCGGGTCGGCCTGGATGAGCTTGGGCGGTCCGGGCTGATAGGCCACTTCGCTCAGCGACGTCCACAGGATCCACACGTCCGGGTCGAGCTGCACTGCTGTGGCCGCGTCGGCGATCGGAATCACGAAGTGC
>CAZRSM010000500.1:0-4761 GCA_964602755.1 uncultured Planctomycetales bacterium | reverse complement strand
GGCGCGCGGCGCCTCGGCGTGATCGTGGTGGGAATCGCCCACCCCACGTCTTGGCGTTTTCTTGGCGTCTTGGCGGCCTCTTGGCGTCTTGGCGGCCTCTTGGCGTCTTGGCGGTCCCTTGGCGTCCTTGGCGGTTTCCTTGGCGCCTTTGGCGGTTTTTCATGGCGCTTGGGCGTCTTGAGGGAGACAGGGCAGCATGAGTATGGCAGGACCATTGGCCGGTAAGACGGCCATCGTGACCGGGGCCAGTCGCGGTATCGGCCTGGCGATCGCCCGGCGGCTGGGACGAGTCGGCTGCCGGGTGGTGCTGACGGCCCGCGATGCGGCGGCGCTGGAGCCGGCAGCCGACGAGCTGCGCCGCGCGGGCGTCGCCTGCGAGGCGGTCCGCGGCGACGTGGCGGTCGAGGCCGAGGTACGCTGCGTGGTGGCCCGGGCGGTAGAGGTCTTCGGCGCGGTGGACATCCTGGTCAACAACGCCGGCGTGGCGCCGCTGTGCGCGGTCGAGCAGATGGACGACGCCCTGTTCCAGCGCACGCTGGACACCAACGTCGTCGGGGTGTTCCGTTTCGTGCGGGCGGTCTGGCCGGTGATGAGACGCTCCGGCGGGGGCGTGATCGTGAACATCTCGTCGCGGGCGTCGCAGGACCCGTACCGCGGGTTCGCGGTCTACGGGGCCTGCAAGGCCTGGGTCAACCTGTTTACGCAGGCCCTGGCCGACGAGGGCCGCGAGGTCGGCATCCGCGTCTTCGCGGTGGCGCCCGGCGGGGTGGAGACCCGCATGTTGCGCGACCTGTTCCCGGACGTGCCGGCGGAGCAGATTCTGCAACCCGACGAGGTGGCCGCCGTGGTCGAGCAGGTCTGCCGGCCCGAGATGGCCTGCGCCAGCGGCCAGACGATCTTCGTGAAAAAACAGTGACAGCCAGACCAGGAGAGCAGCCGGGCATGATCGGATTGATCGGCGGGACGGGACTGGGCGAGGCCCTGTTCGGCGAGACGCACAGCGAAGAGCGCTGGATCGACACTCCTTTCGGACGGCCAAGCAGCCCGGTGCGCATCGTGCAATGGCACGGGCTCGAGGTGGCGCTGCTGGCCCGGCATGGTGACGGCCACGTCTACAACCCGTCGCAGGTGCCGTACCGGGCCAATATCTACGCCCTCAAGAGCCTGGGGGTCACGCACGTCATCGCCAGCGGGGCGGTCGGATCGCTGCGCGAACAGATCCGCCCGCGCGAACTGGTCATCGTCGACCAGGTGATCGACAAGACCTGGCGCCGGCCGGCGACGTTCTTCGACGAGGGGCTGGCGGTGCACGTCGAGCTGGCCGAGCCGTTCTGCCCGCAACTGCGCGAGCTGCTGCTGCGGGCGGCCAGGCGGGCCGAGCTGCCGGTGCACGACGGCGGGACGTACGTCTGCATGGAGGGGCCGGCCTTCAGCACCGTGGCCGAGTCGCGCATGCACCGCCAGTGGGGCGGCGACCTGATCGGCATGACCGTCATGCCCGAGGCCAAACTGGCCCGCGAGGCCGAAATCTGCTACGCCCTGGTGGCCCTGGCGACCGACTACGACTGCTGGCGGCCGCACGACGCGACGCAAGACAAACAGCAACTGCTCGCCGAGATCATCGGCAACCTCCAGGCCGCCACCACCAACGCGGTCAGGCTGCTCAAAGCGGCGGTCGAGGAACTGGCCGCCCGGCCGCCGTCGCGCTGCCCCGATCATGACGCGCTCGAGCTGGCCATCTGGTCCGAGAAGTCGAAGATCGACCCGCAGGTCTACGAGCGCTACGGCGTACTGCTCGAGAAGTACCGGCCGCGATAGGGGGGCGCCAGGAGCTGCCGGGGCGGCGCGCCAGGTGGCTGCCGCCCGCCACGAGCAGCGCCAAGTGCTCGACTACTCGGGCATCTGCTCGATGATCCTGACGCTGGCCGACGCGCCGAGCCGGGCGGCGCCGGCCTCGATCATCTGCAGCGCGGTCTGCAGGTCGCGGATGCCGCCGGCAGCCTTGACCTTGATCGGCGAAGCGTGCTTGTAGAGCAACTGCACGTGGCGGACGGTGGCGCCGCCGGCCGGGTGGAAACCGGTCGAGGTCTTGACGTAGTCGGCCTGGGCCTCGGCGGCGCAGCGACAGCCCAGCACGATCTGCTCGTCGCTCAAGGCGGCGGTTTCGAGAATCACCTTGACGATCACGGTTTGCTCGGCCGCGGCGGCGGCCTCAACGACTGTGGCAATGTCATCGACCACCGCCGACTTCTCACCGGCGATCAGGGCGCCCAGGTTGATCACCATGTCGATTTCGCGGGCTCCCTGGTCGATGGCCCGGCGGGCTTCGTCGGCCTTGGTCTGCGGCAGCGAGGCACCCAGCGGAAAGCCGGCCACGCTGGCGACGACCGTCTGGCTGTCGGCCAGCCGCCGGGCGCAGTGGGCCACCCACACCGGATTGACACACGCGGCGGCGAAGCCATAGCGCAGGCACTCGTCACAGAGCTGGTCGATCCGGGCCGCGGTGGCTTCGGGTTTGAGCAGGGTGTGGTCGAAGTAGCGCGCCAGTTGAGCACGATTGGTCGGTAGAGTGTTCATGTGTCAGCCTCACTTGCCGGTTGGTCGCTTTGGTCGCTCGGACATGATAGCGGCTGGCGGCGGTTTGGTGGCGACCTGACCGCGGGCGGGTAAAATGCCACGGCCGCGCCGCAAGCGCGGTTCGTCGCCGTTGACAAGAATCTACGCTGAGCTTCGAAGGAACGCGCGCCTTGGGTTGGGAAGGCTGGTACACGCTGGCGATTCTGGCGCTGACGTTCGTGGTGCTGATGCGCGGCTACGGCCCGCCGGACATGGTGCTGTGGGGTGGCACCGTGGCGGTCACCGTGCCGGGGATCATCACGCCGCAGCAGGCCTTGGCGGGCTTTTCGAGCGAAAGCGTACTGACCATCGCAGCCCTGTTCGTGATCGCCGCCGCCATGCGCGAGACCGGGGCGCTGGACATCATCGGTGCGCGCATACTGGGACGGGCACAGACCGAGCGCGGCGTGCTGCTGCGGATGCTGCCGCAGGTGACCACGCTCTCGGCCTTCCTGGCCAATACGGCCGTGGTGGCGATGCTGATACCGGTGCTGACCGACTGGTGTCGGCGGATGCGCATCTCGCCGTCGCGCGTGCTGATGCCGCTCTCGTTCCTGTCGCTGTTGGGCGGCATGTGCACGCTGATCGGCACCAGCACCAACCTGATCGTCAGCGAGGCCATGGAAAAGGCCGGCCTGGGCCCCATCAGCATGTTCGAGCTGGCGTGGGTCGGCGTGCCGGGCGTGATCGTCGGCGGCCTGTACCTGATCCTGGTGGCGCCGCGGCTGCTGCCCGACCGCAAGGACCTGCTCGAACGCATCGGCGAGTCGGCCCGCCAGTACCTGGTCGAAATGGAGATCCGCCGCAACTGCTCGCTGATCGGCAAGCGCGTCGACGAGGCCGGGCTGCGGCGGCTGCCGGGCCTGTTCCTGGTCGAGATCGTGCGCGACGGGCGGATCATCGCCCCGGTCGAACCCGACGAGGTGCTGCTGGAGGGCGACCGGCTCACCTTCGCCGGCGTGGTGCAGACCATCGTCGACCTGGAGCGCATCCCCGGACTGGTGCCGGTGGCCGAGGACGACCACGAGCCCAGCTTCGCCGAACGCCGTAACCGCCGCTACGTGGAGGTGGTCATCTCGGCCACCTCGCCGCTGATCGCCCGCAACATCCGCGATTCGAACTTCCGGGCACTGTACAACGCGGCGGTGATCGCGGTGCACCGCGGCGGCACGCGGCTCAAAGGGCGCATCGGCGACATCGTGCTGCGCGAGGGCGACACGCTGCTGCTGCAGGCCGGACCGCACTTCGTCGAAGCCAACCGCAACAATCCCGACTTCTACCTGGTCAGCGGGCTGGACATCGCCCGCCCGGTGCGCCACGAACGCAGCGGCATATCGCTGCTGCTGCTGGGGCTGCTGGTGGTGCTGCTGGTGGCCGGTGGACGCATCAGCGAAGCCAGCGGCGGGCGCGTGCCCATGCGGCCGGTGGTGGCGGCCTTCCTGGTGGCCGGGTTGATGATGCTGACGCGCTGCATCTCGGTCGGCGAGGCGCGCCGCTCAGTCAGCCTCGACGTGCTGCTGATCATCGCGGCGGCTTTCGGCCTGGGCAGCGCCCTGGAAGCCTCGGGGGCCGCGGCCAGCATCGCGCACGTGCTGGTCGACGCCGGCGGCAGCCTGGGCGCGGTGCCCACGCTGACGCTGGTATACCTGCTGACGATCGTGATCGGCATCTTCATCACTAACAAAGCCGCCGTCGTGCTGGTCTTACCCATCGCAATGGTGATCGCCGGGCAGATGGGCTACGACGGGCGGCCGTTTGCCATTGCGGTGGCCTGCGCGGCGGGCGCCAGTTTCGCGTCGCCGATCTCGCACCAGACCAACACGATGGTCTACGGGGCCGGCGGCTATCGCTTCGTGGACTTCCTGCGCGTGGGCCTGCCGCTGCACGTGCTGTTGTGGCTGACGGCGATGGCGGTCATCCCCCGCATCTGGCCGCTGCAAGGGACGTAGGGGCGCAGGGAGAGGGATTGAAGGAACAGGGATCGAGGGATTGAGAGAACGCCGCCGGGCGGCACGCCCGACCGTCCCCCCTCTCAGGGGGGACTTACAGGGGGGTCGCAGCCGGCGAATGCGAACCGCTAACGGACAGCCGCGCCGTTGACGCAGCGCGGCAATTCGCCGTTCTTCAGTCGAAAGCCGCGGCGCG
>CAZRSM010000499.1:0-2297 GCA_964602755.1 uncultured Planctomycetales bacterium | reverse complement strand
CCACCAGCTGCACAGGCTGGCCGTCGATCGTGCCCATCGGCGAATCCTGGCCACCGCGTCCCGCGCACGCGCCTTCCTGTGCCCATACCGGCTGACCGAGCTGAGGCAGGCGTCCGCGGAACGCACCATGCCCTCCTGGCCCCGGGAACAATCCGCGACCGAAGGCTACCTCAGGCTGGGCGCTTTCTCGAGAGACGGCCGCTTCCTGGTGGCCCTCACGCTCGGCGCGCTCGAACTGGTTCCCGGCACCGGCCCGGCAGCGACCCGCGCGGGAAACAGCGACGATATGAGTTACCTGGATATCTGGGAGTACGTGGGCGACCGCCCGCGCTTGCTGGCGGCATCGCCGTACGGAGCGCGCTGGCCCTACGTGCTGCGGGTCCGCGAGCGACTGGGGCCGTCGGCCGAGGCTTCCTTCCGCGTGGCAACGCACCCCGAGCGCCCGGTCTTCGCCATGGCGGGCGGTATGCTCGGAGTGTCCTTGTGGCGCCTGCCCGAACCGCTGGATGACGATGCTCCGGCAGTACCGGCTCCGCAGTCGGCGGGGCGGCGGCTGGTCTACCTCGGCAAGCATCAGCGCGGGGCCCTGTGGGTCAGGTTCAGCCCGGACGGCGCGCTGCTGGCGACCGGCAGCGAAGATCACACCACCCGCATCTGGGACGCCGCCAGGGCGCTGGAAGACGCGCAGGCCCGTCGCGTGGCGCCGCCGGAACAACTGCCGGGCAAGGGCCAGCCGTACCTGCTCTGCACGCTGCTCGGCCAGCCCGATCACATACTGGCCGGCGCCTTCAGCCACGACGGCCGGCGCCTGGCGACCGGCTCGGTCGATTCCACCATCTGGCTGTGGAACCTGCCGGGCGTGGAAGAGATGCGCGACGGCGCCCGCCCGGAGCCGACCGGTCGCCTGGCGGGTCACCGGGGCCCGGTCTACTCCGTCTGCTTCGATCCTTCGGACAACTGGCTCTACTCCGGCGGGGCCGACCACACCGTCAGGGTGTGGAACGTGCGTGAGGAAGGTCGCGTCTGCGATACGTGGCGGACCCTCTTCAGGCAGCGCCCCGCCCGCCGGCTGGTCAATACGCTGCGCGGCCACTCGCAGGCCGTCTGCGACCTGGCGACGTTGGATGACGGAGGTCTGGTATCGCTGGGCCATGACGGCACCGTCCGTTTCTGGTATCCGTTCGTCGACGACGTGCCACGCTTCCGCGAGCATTTCTCGAGCGTTACCGCGGCGATTTTCTCGACGGACGACCGTTACGTGCTGTCGGTCGGGGGTGCCGGCACGCTGATGATCTGGGATCCGAACACCGGCCTGCCGGTGGCACGCGAGCACATGGCGGCCATGAAGGCCAATCGCGTAGTCGCCTGGGAACACGGTGGACACAGTTGGGCGGCCACGACTTCCGGGTACTGGAACATGAGGACGTTCGCCGATGCCGGGGACGTGGTCGTCTGGAACATCGGAGACCTGCCGCGCCTCGAGGCGGTCTGGCGCTTCCCCGCGAGTGTCGCCGAGCCGCTGGCCTGGTACGCGCTGGCCGTCAACGAAGAAGGTACGCGTCTGGCCGCCGGCGACACCGCCGGACGCATTCACGTCTGGGACGTGTCCGGACTGGGGCAGGGAGGTGCCGTGCGGCCGGTCGCGGTGCTGGAGGCGGGCAGCGGACTCGTGGTCGAGGATCTGGTCTGGCTGGACGCGCGGGGCGACTGGCTGGTCAGCGGCGCGCGGTCGCTCAGGCACTACGACGCTCCCGACCAGTCGCTGCCGGACGAGAGCCTGCGCTTGTGGAACGTGCCCGCCCGGAGCTACACGCTCCTGCCGCCCCACGCCGAGAGCCGCATCCAGGTGCGGCGGCTGGCACTGAGTCCGCGGCGGGAGATGCTGGCGGCCCTGTTCGGCAACGGCGCGGTGTGGCTCTATCCGATCGTCTGGCGCGACGGCCGCCCGCTGATCGAATCGCCGCGCCTCCTGGCAAGGCTGAAACGCGCTTCGGGCGGCCTGGCCTTCCACCCCGATCCGGATGCCCACCGGCTGTTGTGCGGCGAGCGCGACGGCACGATCCGCATCTGGGATTACGTCGAGCGGGCCCAGCTTGCCAGCCTGCGGGGTCAGCTCGGGCCGGCCGAGGGGCTGGCGTTCGACAGCCGGGGCCGCCGGCTCGTGTCGGGCTCAACCGGAGCGCACGGGGCCGACAACGTCCTCTATCTCTGGGAGGCGCCGGGTGCCGACGAGATGGCCGAGCTGACGCGGCACGGGTCGCCGAGAGACGAAGCCGGTCAGCCGGTGGTGCGGGTCT
>CAZRSM010000498.1:0-3217 GCA_964602755.1 uncultured Planctomycetales bacterium | reverse complement strand
GACAGCGGTTTGCGATTACAGCCTGTCAAGGCTGGTCTCCTTGTCCCTGCTCTGCGTGATGTTCATAACCACACAGAATACAAAGACTTGGAGGCCAGCGCCACTTCTTCAACGGATGACCCGGTGAAATATCCGGGCTAGTCCATCGAGTCGCCGCTGGTGTCGGGCAGGGCGTAGTAGTCCAGTCCGCGCATCAGCTTCTGGGCCTCGCCGGGCGTCAGCAGGAAGATGCGCTGCTGCTCGACCCAGGCCGCGCGGCGGGGCAGCTCGCCCGGTCGCACGGGGGCCACGCGCAGCGTGATGGTCTGGTGGTCGCTGGTGCGGATGCTGACCTCGACCGGGGCCGTCTCCAGCCCGTACTTGGCCAGGTCGCCGGCCCGGTAGGCCACGTAGGCGCTGGCCCGCGTGGCCGCCAGCTCCTTGACGAAATCGCCCACCTTCTTCTGCGAGAGCTTGACCGTCGGGTCGGGCACGTAGACCCACTTGCCATCGCGCCGCTCGAACTCGACCGTGCCGCCGGGGGCCGAAATCTTGAGGTACACGATCTGGTCGGCGGTCACGTCGAATACGCCGCGGCGGATGAGCTCCTGCGTGAAGACGTCGTGGACGGTCTTGTCCAGCTCGAACACGTAAGGCAGATCGTCAAAGCGGGCGTAGACCTTGCCGCCGTGCGTCGCGACCAGCAGACGGTGCTCGGTCGGCTGTGTCGCCGGGGCCGTGGCGGGCTGGGTCTGGGCCGGCCGGGTCTGGGCGGCGGCCGGCGCCTCGACGGTGGTGAAGCTGATGCGCACCTGGGGCTCACTGAGCCCGTACTGCTCGAAGGCCTCGCGGGCCACCACCTGCCGGGCGCGCAGGCGGGCCAGGTCGTTGGCCAGCTCGCGCGTGGCAGCTTCGTCGGCCGGTGCGTCCGGCTCGAGCAACCGCCAGCGCTTGCCGTCGCGTGCGAGCACGTAGCGCCGGCTCTTGCGCTCCAGCTCGATGTTGGTTATGGCCGCCGGCTCGAAGTCGGTAATTACACGCGAACGCAGCGTCAGCGGCGGACGGGCGATGTCCCTGGCTCGCGCGGCGCTGATGACCAGCACTGACGGCTGGCCGACCACCTGAATCCAGGTGTTGCGCCCGCTGGGCGTATCGCGGCCGACGTTGAGCGTTACCGGGGCCACGTCACCGGCCACGTGGACGGTCAGGCTGGCGCGCGGCTGGTCGAGGCCGTACTTCGCCGGCTCGTCGGGCTCATCGACGTAGTCGCTGGCGTGCAGGTCGACCAGCGTGTCGATCAGGCTCTGGACGGCATCCTGGTCGAGCTCGGCCAGGTCGCCGGTGCCGACCCAGCGGTCTTCCTGCTTCTCGAGGCTGGCGCTCTGGCCGGCGACACGCAGCTCGAGGCCGGTGATGTCGGCCGCCCGCACGCGCAGCACCTTGGGATCGCGCAACTCGGAGAGCTTGGGCACCAGCCGTTCGATCTGCTGCTTGGTGACGCTGAAGACCCAGGGCTTCTCGGGCAGCTTGGCGTAACGCGTGGCGTGCTCCAGATCGGCCCAGGCGCCGACCAGCAGGCGGTGGTGTTCGGTGACGGTCCGGTACTGCGGCTCGGCCGGCTGCGTGCTGGCGGCCTGGTCGTCCTGCCTGGCCGATTCGTCTTCGATCTTCTCCTTCTTCTCGGTGGTGACGTCGATCGACAGGTAGGGCTTCTCGAGGCCATAGGCGGCCAGCGAGGCGGGGGCGTCGTCGATGTATTCCTTGACGCGCAGCGAGCCGAGCGCGTTGATCAGGCCGCGCACCTTCGGCTCGCGGGCATAGCACTTGACCGGCTGCTCGAAGACCCAGTCGCCGCTGTCGTTGCGCACCAGCTCGAATCGGCGGTCCTCGTGCTCGACGGCCAGACGCCTGGCGTTGGCGGCCGACAGGCGGATCAGTGTCTTGGCGCGATAGTCGTTTACCTTGCGGTCGATCTCGCGCCGCAGGTCGCGGGCCACGACGTAGATCGTGGGCCTGCCCTTGAGCCGCACATACATGTCCTTGCTCAGCGGGGCCTTACCGCCGATCTCCAGGCTGTATTCGGTGCCGTCTTCGTCCTTGACCGTCAGCACGGCGGCGGGCGGTTCGAGGCCGGCCTCAGCCGGGCTGACGGCTCCGGCCTCACCCGGCGTGAACGAGCGCTGGTACTGCAACCCGGTCAGCAGCGTGACCAGGCCGTCGACGATGTAGCTTTCGGTGGGGCTCTCCAGCGGTTCGACCATGCGCCACTTCTCGGGCCGGTCGTCTTTGACAGTACGCTCAAAGACCAGCGTGGGCTTGTCGGCCCGCTCGAAGCGGACCAGAACGATCTTGTCGCGGTCGGGCCGCGGATCGAGCAGATAGCGCGTCTCGGGCGTGGGGCTGGTGGCTTCTTCAACCGTGGGGGCGCCGGACCGCTTGCCCTCGGGCGTGAACATCCAGATCGCCAGTCCGATCAGCACGACAACCAGCAGGATGAGCGTGGTCCTGAAGTTCATCCGCGATTACCTCCGTCGAACCATCCACACCACCGCCCCGACCACCAGCGCGCTGGCCGGCCAGATGCCCACCAGCAGCGCCCGCACGAAAGCCAGCGTGCCGTCGTCGTGCAGCTTGTCGAGCCGCGGCACGTCGCCACGCCGCGGCCCGACGGCGATGCGGTTGGCGTCGCCGGTGAGCCAGTAGATGCTGTTGAGCAGCAGGTCCTGGTTGGCCGGGTACATCTTGACCAGTTGCAGGGTGCCGCCGATGAGGAACAGGTTGCTGGTGTTCATCAGGTCGTCGGCGAAGAAGCGGTCGCTGGCGTAGACCACCAGTTTCTGCTCTTTTTCGCCCTCCCCCTTGGTACATGCCAGCCCCAGCGGGAAGGGCGCCGCCACGTCGTCGGGATAGCGGCGGGTGCCCTGGTGTTTGCGCAGGTCCTGGTTGATGCGTGAGAGGTCGCTGATGGCCCAGACGTCTTCGGTATCGTCGACCATGATCACCGGCTCGATCCGCACGTCGGCCGGCTTGTCGTCACCCTCGACGAGCTTGAGCGGCACCACCGCCTGGAAGGCGGCCGGCAGCCCCTTGAGCGGCTTGCTGATGGGGTGCTCGGTGAACCGGAAGGCCCGCGAGGTGATGATCAGGTTGCGGCTGATGGGGAACATCAGCCCTTCGGTCTGCGGGTTGGGGGCGAACTGGAGTGTCAGGAAGCGGTCCTGCACCTCGATGCCCCAGG
>CAZRSM010000497.1:0-2852 GCA_964602755.1 uncultured Planctomycetales bacterium | reverse complement strand
AGGATATCGGTCAGATAGGTCGTGTCGGTGCCGCAGCGGTGGCGGCAGTGCACGTAGGCGTCGTCGGCGATGTGGACCACCGCGCGGTCGCCGTCGCAGTCGAGCCAGTAGTCGCCCGGCCGCCGCAGGGAGCTGAGGTCGATGAAGTAGTAGTGCAGCGTGTAAAGCTCGCCGCGGTAGCGAGCGCGGCCGGCCAGCACCACGCGGCGGCCGCCGGCAGCAGGTTCGGTGACGACAAAGACAGGCTCGGCCGCCAGGGGCTTGCGGCGCACGAGCATGGCGAACTTTGGCGCCCGCGGCGCCCAGCCGATCTGCGAGAGCGCCAGGCAATCCATCGGCTCGTCGCGCACCGGGTGGATGGTCCACGTCACCGTGGGGTCGCCGTCGCGGAAGGCAGCCAGGCGCACGGGGACGTGGGACTCGGTGCGCAGGTCAGGACCAGGGGTCCTGGGCGCCTGCAGACACAGGCCCGTGGCGACGTGGACGATTTTGTAGAAGCCTTCGGGGCGGACTTTTTCGATGCGCCAGAGCTTGTCGGCACCGTCGGGGCCAGGGGTGGTGTAGACGTGCGGGCCGGGGTCTTTGGTGAAATCGTGCTCGATGCGAACGTAGCGAGCGACGGCCGGCCGCGGCAGGCTCAGGCGGTACAGGGCGCGACTGCCGACCAGCGTGGTGGACCACACGGGCCGCCGCGCATCGTCCAGCAGCGACACCCGCGCACCGCGCATTCGCCAGCAGAACCAGCGGCGGACGGCAATTTCGATGCGCGAAATCTTGCGCGACCGGCCGAGGTCAAGCTCGAACCACGGGCGTGTTTCGGGATTGGTGTGCGAGAAGGTGTCGGGCTTGCCGTCGATTGCGTTGGCCGGCACGTAGCCGCCGTACTGGGAACTCATCGACGCTTTGGCGCCGGCGGTCAGGAGGATTTCTTTGCCGTGCGCGCTGGGGGCGGGCGCGGCGGCAGACTGGGCCTGGTCGGCGGCCTTTTCGGCGTCAGCGTTTTCCGGCGCGTCGGCCGGGCCGTAGACGCGCAGCTCCTCGATTTCGATGACGCCGCGGCGCGGCTTGCCGCCCCTGGTGCACAGGTAGAGCTTGGCGCCGTCCTTGGAGACCATGAACACGCGCCAGCGCCCATCGCCCGCTGGCTCAAACTGAAAGCGCTGGAAGCGCGGCCATGTGTGCTGGAACTGGTCGGTGTAGGCTGGGGTGAGGTCTTCGGTGGCGGTGAGCGCCAGGCCGTGGAAGCCGCTTTCGATGCGGTAGATTTTGTCCACGGTGTTGGGCGACCAGTAGCGGCCCGTCGGACATCGCACCCAGCGGCGCGGCTGGGGCAGGCGGATGAGCTGGCCGGACGCCGGAATGTCTTCCAGCGGCGGCGAAGGCGCAGGGCTGGCCGCCGCCGGCTGAGCCGCCCCTGCCGCCTTAGCCCCTGGCAGTAGGGATGACATCAGGCAAACCACACAGATCGCCGAGAACACCGAGCGCCCGTTTCGCATCGCAAACCTCCTCAGCCGATTGGGATGTAAGAGGCACGCAGGCGGAGCGGCCAGCAGCAAGCGCTGGACTTTCCCACCGCGGGTTTCGTGGCGGTGGCGCCTGCCACCCGGCCCTAACACCGCCCACGCCGACCGCCCGCGCCCGAAGGATAGGACGGTCGTTCAGGGCCGAGGTTTCTCTCCGACGGGGACGATGTTGTTGCCCTCGTAGATTTCCGGTACGCGGTCGTCCGGGTCCACGACGACGCGCCAGCCGGTGAGGTCACCCGGCAGGGCGTCGAATGTCACCCGCGTGGTCTTTGGCTTGAGGTCCAGCGGCGCCGGCAGAGCACTGCAATGCCTGACCGCACGCCTTTTGCCGCCGGCGTCCACCAGCGCCACAGCGAAGGCTGGTGCGTCCGCGGCGCCGATGTTGTGGACCGTGACCGTGACGCTGCGACCGCGCACGACCACGTCGCGCCGGCTCAGCGCCAGGTCCGCGCGGCGGCGGATGGGGTCGAGTTTCTCAAGCTGGCGCAGCTCGATTACCGTGACCACGCGCGGCTCAAGCACCAGCGGCACGGCCGACGCGCGGGCCAGCTCAAGCTGGCGGTCAACGGCTCGATGGTCAGGCGCCTGGTCGCCATCGGCGTCGGGGCCGATGGTGATGCGATAGACGCCGTGGTCGATCGTCCACAGCCGGACGCGGCCGCGCAGGGGCCTTGGCGCGAAATTGTAGACCAGCGCCTTGAAGTGGTCGCGCCGCGCGCGAAGTACCAGGGCGGCGTAGTCCGTGCCCAGGCCCTCCCAACTGGCCGCACACGTCTGATTGTACTTGTTGCGCGTGGCGTAGCCGCCCGTGTAGCAGACTGTGGCGCATTCGAGGGGATGGAGAAAGACGCGGTCGGTGAAAACTTCGGCGTCTGTGTAGATGTGCCAGAAGCGCTGCAGTTCGGCGATGTCTTTGGCCAGGGCTTCAAGCAAGGCCTGCATGTCGCCGAGAGCAACGGCGGCGGTGACGTGGCGCGAAGCCAGCACGGCCTGGCGCGCCTTCGCAGACAGGCCATCGAGGGCACCGCGCTGGAAAAGCTCCGGCACGAACCGCGGCGAGGGCCAGCGGGCTTCGCCGCGACGGAAGTAGTGCATGAACGGCTCGATGTAGCGCAGGTCATCGGTGAGCCAGTACAGGAAATTGTGGGCCGATGCCTGGCCGCCGTAGCCGCCGTACAGGGGCCGCTTGGTGGCTTCGACGACCTTTTCCGTCTTGACGTCTACCATGGTCGCCCAGCGGTCGGGAGCCATGAGGTGGAGCCAGGGGTGGCCCCACTCGCGCACGAATTTCTCTACGGTCAGCAGGTGCGCGTACCACAGCACTTC
>CAZRSM010000496.1:0-10802 GCA_964602755.1 uncultured Planctomycetales bacterium | reverse complement strand
CTTGTAGAGCTGCACGCAGGGGCGGATGAATTCGAGCACCTCGGGCGTGGCGTGGCCGTTGGAGACGAACGAACCGCAGATGCCGTGTGTGCGTGCTCGCCGGAAGATCTCGACGGCCCAGTCGACTGTGATCAGCGGCTCGTTGTAGGTGCTGGTGATGACCGGGCACTGGTTCTCGACGGCCAGCTCGACGATGCGCTCGGGGCTGACCATGCGCGGTTCTGCCACGGCGCGTTCGTCGCGGAGCGTCTGGCTGGTGAGCCAGTTCTGGCAGAACGGGCAATGAAAGTTGCAGCCCAGCATCCCCAGCGACAGCGCCTCACAGCCGGGGAACGCGTGATAGAAGGGTTTCTTTTCGATGGGGTCGATGGCCAGCGACGAGACGTAGCCCCAGGGCACCATCAGCTCGCCGTCCTGGTTGAAGCGCATCAGGCACACGCCGTGCTTGCCGGGCCGGATCAGGCAACGATGACCGCAGGCCAGGCAACGCACCGCCTGGTCGGACTGTTTCTCGACCAGCGCCGCGGCGGCCGGCGCAGTGCAACGATAGAGCAGGTCCTTGATGGTCATGCCGGCGCCGGCCATGGTCGCAATCCTCCCTGGTCGCCCTCCTCCCGCCACCGGGCTGTCGGGCTAACCCTGCGGTCGCAGCGGCGGTCGCCCCACACTGTAGTACTCGAAATTGTAGCGCGCCATGGTGCGCAAGTCGTAGATGTTTCGTCCGTCGAAGATCAGCGGCTGGGTGAGCAGCTCGCGGATGCGCTCGAAGTCCGGGCTGCGATACTCCATCCATTCGGTCACGATCACCAGCGCGTCGGCCCCCTCGAGCGTCGCGTAATCGTCGGTGTGATAGCTGATGCGGTCGCCGAAGACCCGCCGGGTGTTCTCCAGCGCCCGCGGATCGTGCACGGCCACCTGCGCCCCGGCGGCCAGCAGCTCGGCGATGATGGTGATGGCCGGGGCCTCGCGGATGTCGTCGGTGTTGGGCTTGAACGCCAGGCCCCAGATGGCCAGCTTGCGGCCCGTCAGATCCGGCCCCAGGCGGGTGACGATTCTTTCGACCATGCGCATGCGTTGCCGGTCGTTGCGGCGATGCACCGCCTCGAGAATCTCGCAACTGGCCCCCGCGTCGCGTCCGAAGCTGGCCAGCGCCTGCACGTCCTTGGGGAAGCAACTGCCGCCGTAGCCCACGCCGGGATAGAGGAAGTGGTACCCGATGCGCGAGTCCGACCCCATTCCGCGGCGGACCTCGTCGACGTCGGCCCCCATGCGTTCGCAGATGTCGGCGATCTCGTTGACGAAGCTGATGCGCGTGGCCAGGTAAGCGTTGGCCGCGTACTTCGACATCTCCGAGGCCCGCCGGCTCATGATCAGGATGGGCTTGTTGTTGCGCACGAATGGTTTGTAGAGCCAGGCCACGATCTCGCCCGCCTCGGCGTCGTCGGCCCCGATGATCACGCGATCGGGCCGCAGAAAGTCATCGACCGCCGAGCCTTCCTTGAGGAACTCCGGGTTGCTGACCACGTGGAAAGTCCGCTGCGTGTGCTCACGCATCAGTCCTTCGAGGCGGTCGCAGGTGCCCACCGGCACGGTACTCTTGACCACCACCACCGCACCCTCGCACAGATGCCGGGCCGTGAGGATCGCCGCCGACTCGATGTTCGACAGGTCGGCCGAGCCGTCCTCGCGCGGCGGCGTACCGACGGCCAGGAAGATCACCTGGGCGTCACGCACGCCCTCGGCCGTATCGGCGGTGAAGCGGATGCGCCCGGCATCGAGGTTGGCCTTCAGCAGTTCGGCCAGGCCCGGCTCGTAGATGATCGGGTCACCCGCGGAGAGCCGCCGCACCTTCTCGGCGTCGGCGTCGACGGCCACCACGTGATTGCCGCTGTCGGCCAGACAGGCGCCGGTCACCAGTCCCACGTATCCACTGCCGATTACGCACAATCGCATTTGCTCAAGTCTCCCGCGACATCCTCGAAACCTGCCTCCGGGCCGGTCGCGGCGGCCCGACCATACGCACTATAATTGCATTCGCGCTGCCTGTGCAGCGATCGAAAAGCGGACATTCTTTTCAGCGGGAGACCCATCGTGCGCATCTTAGTGACCGGCTGCGCGGGCTTCATCGGCTCGCACGTCTGCGAGCGACTGCTCGAAGACGGCCACCAGGTGGTCGGCCTGGACGACCTCTCCACCGGCCAGGCCGCCAACGTCGACCACCTGCGGCGCTTCGAGCAGTTCAGCTTTCAGCAGCACGACATCACCCAGCCGCTGCCGGAGCTGGGCAGTTTCGACCGCGTCTACAACCTGGCCTGCCCGGCCTCGCCGGTCGATTTCGGCCCGCGCCGGCTGCACATCATGGCGGTCTGCTCACGCGGCGTCTGGAACCTGCTCGATCTGTGCCGCCAGAGCGGCGCCCGCCTGCTGCACACCTCGACCAGCGAGGTCTATGGCGACCCCCAGGAGCATCCGCAGCGCGAAACCTACTGGGGCCACGTCAACCCCATCGGGCCGCGCTGCTGCTACGACGAGGGCAAGCGCTTCGCCGAGGCGCTGATCACCAACTACAGCGCCCAGTACGGCGTCGAGGCGCGCATCGCCCGCATCTTCAACACCTACGGCCCGCGCATGCGCCACGACGACGGCCGCATCCTGCCCAACTTCGTGATGCAGGCCTTCGCCAACCGTCCGCTCACCGTCCACGGCGACGGCAGCCAGACGCGCAGCTTCTGCTACGTCAGCGACATGGTGGCCGGACTGGTGAGCCTGTGCGAGAGCGACGTGACCGTGCCGGTGAACCTGGGCAATCCCGAGGAGATCTCGGTGCTCGAGTTCGCCCGCGAGATCATCGCGCTGACTCGCAGCAGCAGCGAGATCACCCACGTCGAGCGCCCCAAGGACGATCCGCAACTGCGCCGCCCGGACATCACGCGCGCCCGCGAGCTGCTGGGCTGGGAGCCGCGCGTGCCGCGCCGCGAGGGCCTTTCGCGCACCATCGAGTGGTTCCGCCAGCAGTTCGCCGCGCAGTAGAACAACGCGCACCGCGGCGCCGCGGCCCGCCGCCGGGCGGGCCGCCCGGCCACGGACAGCCGGCGGTTTTCGAAGAAACTCGTCTTCCCGGTGCCAGGGGGCGGCGATACAAACTCCTCAGCGATCCGGGGAGAGGCTCGAGTGGGGGGGCGAATACAATAGAGCCGATCGCGCGGCGGTGATGTCCGCGACGGTGCGGGACCATCCGGCACGTGGTCGCAACGGTCTCGAGTGCTGCTTTTTTGGACTTTGCACTTTGAACTCTGCCAGCCATGTCAGCCAGGCCAGCCAACGCCGACCAGCGCAGTGACGACCGCCAGCGGCTGCTGCGTCTGCTGCGCGCCGGACACGTGTGCATCGCGATCACCACGCTGGAGGAACAGGACGCCCTCCAGCTCGTCCGCGAGGCGGCCCTCGAGCTGTCGCGGCCGCTGTACGTGTGGTCTACCGCCGGCGGCGTGCAGGAAGCCTTGCTGACCGACAGCCCGCCCATCCCCCAGACCAACAATCCCGCCGACGGCCTGGCCCACCTGGCCACGCTGGAGAATCGGCCACTGTGCATCACGCTCGATCTGCTGCCGCACCTGCGCGACCAGCACACGCTGCGTGTGTGGCGCAACCTGCTGGCGCGTTTCCGGCAAAGCGGCCGTCAGCTCGTGATGATCGACTATCAGGCGCCCGACACCGACGTGCTGCGCAGCTACATGACCCCGTTTGAGCTGAGCCTCCCCGGCGACGCGGAGATCGAGACCATCGTGCGCAACACGCTGCGCCAGGTCCATCGCCAGCGCGGCGTAGAGGTCGACATCTCGCGCCGCGCCTGGCGGGCCGTGGTCCGCAATCTCTACGGCCTTTCGCGCCGCCAGATCGAACGCGTCATCTTCGACTGCATCACCGACGATCGGCGCTTCGACGACGAGGACCTGCCCGCCATCATCGCCGCCAAACGCCGCATCCTGGGCGCCAGCGGGCTGCTCGAGTTCATCGAAACCCCGGTGGACACCAGCGAGATCGGCGGTCTGCGGCGACTCAAGGCCTGGCTCGAACAACGCCGGTCCGCCTTGAGCGACCGGGCGGCCGAGTTCGGCATCGACGCGCCGCGCGGCGTGCTGATGCTCGGCGTCCAGGGGGCCGGCAAGAGCCTGTGTGCCAAGGCCATCGCCACCACCTGGCAGCGCCCGCTGCTGCGGATGGACGTGGGGGCGCTCTACGACCGCTACGTGGGCGAGTCCGAACGCCGCCTGCGCGACACGCTGGCCCAGGCCGAGGCCCTGGCGCCGATCGTGCTGTGGATCGACGAGATCGAGAAGGCCTTCGCCTCGGCCGCGGCCCAGTCGACCGACGGCGGTTTGTCCAAGCGCATGTTCGGGACGCTGCTGACCTGGATGCAGGAGCACACCGCCCCGGTCTTCCTGGTGGCCACCGCCAACGACATCGAGGCCCTGCCGCCCGAGCTGCTGCGCAAAGGCCGTTTCGACGAGGTCTTCTTCGTCGACCTGCCGGCGCCCGACGTGCGCGAGCAGATCTTCGCCATCCACCTGAAGAAGCGCCAGCGCGACCCGGACAAGTTCGACCTGGCCGCGCTGGCGGCTGCCGCCGAGGGCTTCAGCGGGGCCGAGATAGAACAGGCGGTCATCGCGGCGCTGCACACGGCGTTTTCGCGCCACTGCGAGCTGACCACCCAGCACATCCTCGAGGCGGTCCGCAACTCGCCGCCGCTGTCGGTGACCATGGCCGAGCGCGTCGAGGCCCTGCGCCGCTGGGCCAGGGGACGCTGCGTCCCGGCCGATTGAGCCGCCGTGTGCGGGGTGGGCATCACCGGCCGCCGGCAATGAGTGGGACGGCCGGCTCGCGGGGCATGCAAGGGCGGCCGTCGCGGGCCGGTGTCGGCCCACGACGACCGCCTGACGGAACGCTGCGGCTGCCAGCCGGCCGGGTTTACGGGCAGACGGTGTCGTAGACGCTCAGCATCAGTGCCAGGTCGGAGAGGTCGACGTCGCCGTCGCCGTCGAGGTCTCCGTCCTGGTAGCTCTGGCCCGAGCCCTGGCCGTAGTTCGAGAGCATCAGGGCCAGGTCGGACAGGTCGACCACTCCGTCGCCGTCGAGGTCGCCCAGGCAGATACCGAACCAGCAGGGCACGGCCCCCAGCTCGGCGTCGTCGGTTACCGAGCCGGCCAGGCCGATGGCGGTCTGACCGACGACCAGCACGCTGCCGTCGCCGATGTTGGTGCCGCCGGCGCCGATCACGGGGCACTGGGGATCGTCGGCCGCCGCCGGGGCGGCGATCAGGGCCGCGAGCAGCACTGCCAGCGGCGCTGTATTGCGCAGTCTTGTCATTTGTGGTACTCCTCTATTGAATCGGCGTCCGCGCGGGCGGCGCGGCGCCGGTGAACTAACCACCGATCAGCACGCTGCCGTTGCGGCCGCGCAGCGTCATGTCGCGCCAGTAGCCGCGAATGGTCTGGGCGGGATAGGTGCCGCCCTCGATGAAGATGGTCCCGCCGCTGCGGACGCCGTAGTAGCCTTCGATGATGGTGTCCCACGGCTGGCTGACGGTTCCTTTCTCGGTGCCGCCGTAAGCGATGTTGACGTACACCGCGGTCTGGGGATCCCAGAACGGCTGCAACGCGTCATAGCTGTCGGGCAGCGAACCTTCCCACGTGTTTTCGCCCGGGCTGCAGTTGCTCTCCGAGCAGGTGGCCACGGTGCGGGTGCGCTGGTTCGAGTCGAAACCGGGGCAGCCCGAGGAGCCGCCTTCCTGCCCGCCGTCGGACAGGTCGAGCCGGTACTGGTAGCTGCCGGCGCCGCAGTTGTTGTCGTCGCGTCCCTCGTAGACGCCGTACGAGATGCTCTTGCGCACGCCCTGGGGATGGTGGATGAGCACGCCCGGTTCGCCGTAGGGGATGGCGTTGACGTCCCAGCCTTCCCAGAGCAGGCCGCCGGGAATATCGTCGGTCAGGCCCATGATGGTCACGTCGGTGCTGCTCTTGGTGGCCAGCAGGGTGGCCCCGGTGGTCTGCGGCACGCTGCCCAGCGGTGGCACGCTGCCGTTGCACGAATCGCTTTCGTAGAACCAGAAGGCCACCATCGAATTGGCTTCCGATTCGGTGCTGATGCAGTGGGCCGCGGTGAGAAAGATGCGCGCCAGGTCGCCGTTGAGGCGGTTGACCATCGCGCCGGTGCAGATGTACGAGCCGCCGCCGGAAACGAACTGGATGTGCGCCACGCCCGGCGCCAGGGCGCTCCAGGTGGCGTCGCACATCACGTCGAGCTGGCAGCCCAGCGGCAGGTTCGGACCGCCCTTGTCGGCCTCCGGCCCGGGCGGGTTGAAGCCCTGCACCACCGCGGTGATCCGGAACTCGGCGTTGCCGACCTCCGCCCCCGGCGGGACGTACAGCTCGATGCGCACTTCCCGGCCGAATACCAGCGGGCTCCAGAAGACGCCGTTGATCGCGCTGGCCGCCGTGTAAGGGCCGTACGATTCTTCCGGCTTTTCGGCGTTGTAGAGGATCAGCTCGGCGTCCGGCGGCAGCAGGAAGGGATCAAAGCGGAAGCGCAGCCAGTCGGCGGTCCCGGTGACGAAGGCCATCGTCCAGGCCCGTCCGCCGTCTTCCAGCTCGATCCAGGTGCCGCGCTGCTGAGGCCTGATCTCGAGCGGATCGACGCGCCCGTTGGCGATCAGCAGCCCCGGATCGGTGGTCATGGCTTCGATCTCGGCCCGCGTGACCGGCTCGGTCAGCTCGAAGTCCACCGCCAGGCCGGCGTCCAGGGCCGCCAGCGTGCGCGGCGTGGGCCGCAGCCAGGTCCAGTCGGTGCGCGGATCGGCGAGCATGTCCACCGCCGGCCGCGGTCCGTCCGGGCTGGGGACCGTCAGGTCGGTCCATTGCGGCTTGACGATCGTCTCGAGCGTATCCTGGTTTTCGGGATCGTCGGATGGGCTGCCGGCGACCGGGGCGGCGGCGGCCTCGGGTTGAGGGGCGACGCTGAGGGCGTGGCGCGGCATGTCGACGGTCTCGAGCACGTCGCCGTGTTCGCGGTCGTCGGCCAGCACAATGCCGGCGAGCGCCAGCAGAGTCAGGCTGGTTATCAGCATGTTTTTCATGGCTTTGAGCCTCCTCGCTTTCGCGTGCGTGTGTCGTGCTTGCGTCGTTACTGGAGACTCACGAGCACCAGCACCAGCCCGCGGCCCGATTCCAGGCTCGACATGGCCTTGCCGATGATGGCGCCCTGGGCCTTCTGGTGGTCGGTGACCTTCATCGCGTGCCCCGGTACGTCCGAGGTCGTCAGCAGGTCGCCGGGCCGGATCGCGCCGGCGCTGGCGTCGCAGTAGACCCACACGCGCCCGGTCAGGGCGATGGGGTGCTGACCGTCGGCGATCGAACCCTTCTGGCCCATCAGCAGGCCGGGCTTGACCTCGCCGGCACCGCTGACGATGCCCGCCACCCGACGGTCGTAGGCGGTGGTACTGATCACCAGCTTGCCGACGTTGTCGGGGTCGATCGAGGCCACCATGCCGGGTTTGACTTCGGCGGCCGCCGCCGGCTGCACGTCGAACTGCTCGGAGAGATCGGCCCCGCCCAGGATCTGCACGACATCCACGCGCAGGCGGCTCTCGCCGGTGCCGGCGTAGTCTGCGTCGAGCTGGCAGGTCTGCACTCCGGCCGCGTTGCGCAGCGAGATGTCGCCGCCGTCGCCGGCCTCGTCGGCCGAAATCTGCACCGTCTCGATACCTGCGGAGTTGTAGAGCGAGATCTCGGCTTCCGACGAGTTGCCGACCACGTCCAGCTCGATGCCGATGGTCGTGCCGTCGGAGTAGTAGAAGTAGGCCCCGCCGGCGTTGCTCTCGTCGCCGTAGATACGGACGGTCTCGGTGCCGCCGTCGTTGCGCAGGTGGAACTCGCCGCCGGTGTTGTAACCGCCGCCAACGATGGCCGCGGTGATGTTGCCGGTGCCGTTGTAGAAGACCATGTTGCCGGAACCGGTGCTGGCGTTGGTATAGAGGTAGCTGGAGAGCTGGGCGTTGTTGTTGTATATCGCCAGGCGGCTGCCGTAGGTGGCCGACGACACCAGTCGAATGTTGTTGGTCAACGAGCCGCTGCCGTCGTAGAGCCACAGCGAACCGCCGCCCAGGCTGTCGTGGCCGTTGGCCAGCAGGCCCACCTGGCCGTCGGGGTTGTTGAGGTAGATCAGCGCGCCGCCGGTGTTGGCGTTGAGCCGCACCCGGTTGGCGGTGCTCGAGCCGCTGCCGTCGTAGATGTTCATGGTGCTGCTGCTGAGGTGGAAGCCGAAGCGTGGCACGTTGGGATCGCCGGCCACGAACTCGAGCGTGTCGGCCCCGTAGCCGCCTGAGTAGAGGTCGCGGTACTGGATGCCCCAGTAGGGAAAGGTCTCGGAGTGACCGATCCACATGCGCGTCTCGTAGCCGGCGGCGTTGTTGTGGCCGGCGGTGATCAGCGGCCAGGTGCCGGACTCGAACGCCAGGCCGGTGCCGGCCTGCGTCTGGGCCACCGTGTCCAGCGTGTCGGGCCGCACCAGCCGCTCGGCGGCGGCGGCCTTGACCGCGAACGGCACCGTGACCAGTCGGGTGCGCGGCGCCAGCTCGGCCCCGCCGTCGACCGACAGGCCCAGCCACAGCGGCGAGCTGCCCAGAGCGCTGTCCGGCACGCCGCCGGCGGTCTGCGAACCGATCTCGATCGAGAACACGCCGTTGGTCAGCGGAACGTCGTAGTGGCTCTCGGCGAACAGCACGTTGCCGCCCACCTCGGCGTCGTAGATGGTGACATCGAGATTGACCGGCCCGGCACCCTGGCCGGCCAGCTTGCCCTGGAAGCTGATCAGGCGCGGCACGTCCGCCACCGTCATCGCCGCCGCGGCGAACGCCACTCCCAGAATCGTCGTGAACCTGACATAAGCGCGCATCGCAATCCACTCCTCTGCAGGTGACTAGGGGGCCTCCGCCCGCAACTCGCGGCCGTTCGCGCGGGGACGAACTCGGCCACGCCACAAGCGCGGCCCTCCCCGGGCGGGATTCCGCCCGGGAAGCCGCCGAGAAACGTGCGTGAAACATGGGGTATGCGCCTTCGGCCCGGTTCTGCACCCGTGCAGAACACACCTCCCGCCGGACGCGGTCCCCTTCCGAAGACGTAATGCGAGAAACTACCCCCCGGCGGACAGCCGAAAGCGCGTTTTTTTGACGAACCTAAAGCGCGCTTCTTCCCCCGCGGTTCACTGCGACACCGGGCGCGGCGGCCAGCGACCCGTGACGACCTGTTCTACGGCCCGTTCGATGAAGGGCTGCATGTTGGAGATGGTGGCGCGCTGCGCCAGCTTGGCCATGTAGCGGGCCCGGCTGCGGTCGAAACGCTCCTGCTCGAGCTTGTCGCGAATCTCGTCCTGCACCTCGGCGAAACTCTTGCGCACCGCCGGCTCGATCCTGCCGCAGCCCACGATGAACCAGCCGACGTCGGTCTTGATCGGTTGCGTATATTCGCCGCTGCGCATCCTGAAGATGCGGGCGCTCAGCTCGTCGTACGGCGGCTTCTTGAGCGGCAGGCCGATCTGGCCCCACGAGCCGCCGTCGCGGGCGTGCCCGCCCAGCGAGTACTCGCGGGCCACTTCGGCGAAGCTGCGGCGGCCCAGCTCCTCGCAGGCCTTCTGGATGTGCCGCTTGGCCTTGAGCCGGGCGGCGGCCCGCGCGTTGCGCGAGGCCCGCTGCCAGGTCGTCCCCTCGGGCAGAAAACGCGCATACGGCGCCGCGATCAGCAGAAACTCGCGCGTCTCGGCCTGCGAATAGTCCGCGATATGCTCGCGATAGTAGCTCAGCAGCTCGCTGCGGCGGATGTGGATCTGCGGCGAGAACAGGTCGTAGGCGTAGCTCTGGGCCAGCAGTTGCCGCTTGACCATCTGCCGGTAGGTCTCCAGCGTCAGGCCGTGGCGGTGCAGGTGTTCCTCGAAGCGGGCGTCGCTGCCGCCGAAGTCGCGGGCCACCTGCTCGGCCACGCGCCGCTCGACCAGCTTGTCGAGCACCTCCTTGCGCTGCTCGGGCAATTGGGCCAGCGCCTTCTCGTAGACCAGCAGCGTGCCCACCTCCGCCGGCACGTGCCGGCGCAAACGCTCCCGCAAGGCCCGCGCGAACCTGGCCGGCGGCAACTCGGCCTGCTTGCTGGCCACCCAGTCACGCAGCGGATAGAGCACTTCCGCCACCGAGAGCGTCTGCCCGTTGACCATCAGCACATCGCTGCGGATGGAGTGTTCCGTGGGGCGTTTGGGCGGCTCGACGGTGGGCGGCGCAGCCGGCTGGGGGCGGGCTTCGGCCGCCACCGTGGGTGTGGGGGCCGGCTTGATCTTGCCGGCGCGAATCAACGCCTCGCGCTGCGCCGCCAGCTCGGCCCGCGTCTTGAGCCGCGGTCGGCTGGCGTCGGGCGGCGGTTCCGGCTGGTTCTCGACCGCCGGCCGGTTCATCCAGCCGCAGCCACAGGTGGTCAGCAATACCAGCAAACTGGCTGCCCAGGCAGCACGCATCGATCAGTTTCCTCCTCCGCCCGGTCCGCGACTTCCCTGGGCTGCCGTTCCAGCCCCCCGGCGGTTGCCTCAGACCCCCGGGCGGTCGCTTGAGACCAGCATATGCGCACGTACTATAGCGGCCCGCCGCGGCCGAACCAAACCGCCGGGAGCGGATTGCCTGCGCAGGGTGGGCACCGCTCACCACGAATACGACGAGGCACCGCCTGCCAACCGTCCCCCCTTCCAGGGGGGACTTATAGGGGGGTCGA
>CAZRSM010000495.1:0-4056 GCA_964602755.1 uncultured Planctomycetales bacterium | reverse complement strand
CGCAGCATCATCTCGCCCGAGAGGATCACCGAACCGGGGTTGACCTTGTCGAGGTTGGCGTACTTGGGCGCCGTGCCGTGCGTGGCCTCGAAGATCGCGTGCCCGGTCTCGTAGTTGATGTTCGCGCCGGGAGCGATGCCGATGCCGCCCACCTGGGCCGCCAGGGCGTCGGAGAGGTAGTCGCCGTTGAGGTTCATGGTGGCGACCACGTCGAACTCGCTGGCCCGCGTGAGCACCTGCTGGAGCGTGATGTCGGCGATGGCGTCTTTGACCATCAGCATCTGCTTCCACTTGCCGTTGCCGTGCGACTCCCAGATCGTGTCGAGCGTCTGGCGGACCTCCTCGACGATCTCGGCCTTCTTGGCGTCGTTGAGCATGTCGTAGCCCGGCTCGATCGCGCGGGCGTTGTCTTCCAGCGAGATGTCGGGGTTGGCTTCCTTGTTGCTCAGGATCCACGATTCGCGCTGCGTGACGCACTTGTCGCGGTACCTGGTCCGGGCCAGCTCGTAGCCCCAGTCGCGGAAGGCCCCCTCCGTGAACTTCATGATGTTGCCCTTGTGCACCATCGTGACGCTCTTGCGTCCGTTGCGCAGGGCGTACTCGATCGCCGCGCCGATCAGCCGCTGCGAGCCTTCACGCGAGACGGGCTTGATGCCGATGCCGCTGGTCTCGGGGAAGCGGATTTTCTTGACGCCCATCTCGTCCTGCAGGAAGCGGATCACCTTCTTGACTTCATCGCTCTCGGCGGGCCACTCGATGCCGGCGTAGATGTCTTCGGTGTTCTCGCGGAAGATCACCATGTCGACCAGCTCGGGGTTGCGCACGGGGCTGGGCACGCCCTTGAAGTAGCGCACCGGCCGCTGGCAGACGTAGAGGTCGAGCTGCTGGCGCAGCGCGACGTTGAGCGAGCGGATGCCGCCGCCGACCGGCGTGGTCAGCGGCCCCTTGATGCCCACCAGAAACTCGCGGAAGGCACTGAGCGTGTCCTCCGGCAGCCACTCGCCGAACTGCTTGAAGGCGGCCTCGCCGGCGTAGACCTCCATCCAGGCGATCTTGCGCTTGCCGCCGTAGGCCTTCTCGACCGCGGCATTGAAAACGGCCTCGGACGCGCGCCAGATGTCCGGCCCGGTGCCGTCGCCGCGGATGAACGGCAGGATCGGGTTGTCGGGGACGTTGAGCTTGCCGCCGGTGAGAGTGATCTTTTCGCCGTCGGGCACCTGCGTCGTGGTGTAGGCCATTTCGTACAACTCCTGCTGGGTGGGGCCGCATGCCGGCCCGTGTTTCGGGAAACACTGGCAACCAGGGAAACCACCGCCCACCGATGTCCGTAGACTGGCACGGTCGCCGTGGCGTGCCTGGAGGCCCGGTCGACGCGCGCCCGCCACCGGTCACCGCCGCGGGATCATCGCTCGACCAGGGATCGGCAGCATAACGCCGCCGGGCCGTTACGGGAAGTGGTGCCCGGCGCTGCGCCAGGCGCGTCGCTGCAGCGTCCTGGTGGGCACCGCCCACCACGAATCCAGCGCGGCACCGCAGCCGACGGCCCCCCCTTTCAGGGGGGACCTGCAGGGGGGTCGCAGCCGGCGAACACACGCCACCAGCGGAAAGCCAAGCGGCGTTCACATCACAGATACTTGTCACTTTGCATTTAGCGCTTTGCATTCGTCGGTGCGGCTTTACAGTCGCCGCGCGGCGGGCGAGACTGTCCTGCGGCGTGCGAGGAGGAACGCGGATGGGTGCGAACAACTCCGGCACCTCGGGATCGTCGCCAGAGCAACCACCAGGACAGACCGCCGAGCCGAACCAGCCGGCGTTGAGTCGGCGCCGACTGCTGCAATGGCTGCTGGCCGCCGGCGGCGGGGCCGCGCTGGGCTGTCGCACGGGCGGACGCGGCAGTCCGCAAGCCGGTGCCGGCGCTGCGCCGGGGCGCGCCCAGCGGCGCCCGCGGCGTCCCAATATCGTCTTCATCTTCAGCGACGATCACGCCATCAATGCCATCAGCGCCTACGGCTCGCGGATCAACCATACGCCGCACATCGACCGCCTGGCGGCCGACGGCGTGCTGTTCGAGCACTGTTGCTGTGCCAACGCCATCTGTGCCCCCAGCCGGGCCACGGTGCTGACAGGTACGCACAGCCACGTCAACGGCGTGCGCGACAACCGCTCGCGGTTCGACCCGCGGCAGACGGCGTTTCCGCAGCTCCTTCAGGCTGCCGGCTATCAGACCGCGTTGATCGGCAAGTGGCACATGAAGAGCGACCCGGTGGGCTTCGACCATTGGGAAGTGCTGCAGGGGCAGGGGGCCTACTACAACCCCACTTTTCGCACGCCGACCGGCCGGCGGCGCTACACCGGCTATGTCACCGACATCACCACGCAGCGGGCCCTGGACTGGCTCGAAAACGCCCGCGCGGCCGACCAGCCGTTCGCACTGCTGCTGCAGCACAAGGCGCCGCACCGCCCCTGGATGCCGGGACCGAAATACCTGCATCTCTACGATGGCGTCGAGATCCCCGAGCCGCCGACGCTGTTCGACGACTACAGCGGGCGGGCCTCGGCCGCCCGGCTCCAGAAGATGAGCATCGCCAGGGACCTCTACGAGGGCTACGACCTGAAGGTCTCGGATGAGTACCTGACCTCGCCCGACCAGCGCGGGCCGACATTCCCGTTCAAGTGGCTCAACGACGAGCAGCGGGCCATGTGGGACGCGGCGTACGAGCCGCGCAACCGCCGGTTTGCCCGTCGCCGACCGCAGGGACGCGACTACGTCCGCTGGCGCTATCAGCGCTATATCAAGGATTACCTGCGTTGCGTGGCCTCGGTCGACGACAGCGTCGGGGCGGTGCTCGACTATCTCGACCGACACGGGCTGCGCGACGACACCGTGGTCATCTACGCCTCGGACCAGGGCTTCTACCTGGGCGAGCACGGCTGGTTCGACAAGCGCTTCATGTACGAGGAGTCGCTGCACATGCCGCTGATCGTGCGCTGGCCGCAAGTGACCGCACCCGGACGGCGTGTGACGGCGCTGGTGCAGAACATCGACTTCGCACCGACGTTCCTGGAGCTGGCCGGCGTCAGCGTGCCGCAACGCATGCAGGGACGCAGCCTGCTGCCGCTGCTGACCGGCGAGGTGCCACGGGATTGGCGCAAGTCCATTTATTATCGGTATTACGAGTACCCCAGCGAGCACGCGGTCTTGCCGCACTATGGCGTGCGGACCGAGCGTTACAAGCTGATCTGCTATCACACGGTCGGCGAGTGGGAGCTGTTCGACCTGCACGAAGACCCGCGCGAGCTGCACAGCGTCTACGACGAGCCGGCTTACGCCGACGTGCGGCGCGCGCTGCAGGCCGAGCTGGAGCGGCTCCGGCGGCTCTGCGGCGACGAAACAGGTTAGCCGGCGGGTGTTGCCGCTGGGGCGGTAGCGGCGTATACTCTTGGCAATTGTCAGGTTGCACCGGCTGGTCGCAGTGGGATGGCCCGGGCGGCGGCTGGTGCATAACCCATGTGATTGACGGAGGTTAGGGCCATGGCGTTTACGTCAGGCAAGAAGGCGGAGATTATCGAACCGCATCGGCGGCACGAGAAGGACACCGGCTCGGCGGAAGTGCAGATCGCGCTGCTCACCGAGCGCATCGTCCATCTCACCGAGCATCTCAAGACCCACAAGAAGGACCACTCTTCGCGCCGCGGGCTGCTGAAGATGGTCGGCAAGCGCTCGGCGTTGCTCAAGTATCTTGCCCGGACCAATCGTGAGCGATACCTGGAAACCATCCAGAAGCTCGGGTTGCGCAAGTAGCTCGCAGCCGGCGCCGCGGCGCCGGCTTTTTTGTTTACCGATCGCTGCCAGGCGGCTCGCCGAGCGGCGCCGCCGACCCGTTACTGGTGTTCCCGCACCGGCGCGATGTTCGCCTGTGGCGGAAACTGGCGGCGCGAGGCGTACATCGGCGTGTTGGCTGTGTGTCGACCGGAATGCGATTACTGACATGTTGGTTGGTTGTGACGATTGCTGATTGAGGAAGGTGATGATCTACAAGGCTGAGCGGCTGATTG
>CAZRSM010000494.1:0-13537 GCA_964602755.1 uncultured Planctomycetales bacterium | reverse complement strand
TGGCGTCCTGGCGGTCTCTTGGCGTCCCTGGCGGTCCGCACGGGCGAGCTGCCGTTTGCCAATGGCACGTCACATACGCCAACTCCTGGCGTTTCGCGCGGGCAAGACTTGCCGGCGGGCGCAATGTTCGCCGGGCCGGGCGGCGGCGGTGGTGCGGGCCGCCACGGTTGGGGCGCATCGTTAACTCCCTGAACTGAAACAGCTTGCGAGTGCCAAGGCGAGCGGGCACCGGGCCTTGTGGCCGAGTGGCACGGGCCGTGCCCTCTACCGGGCGATCGCGCCGTGCGAGCGCGGCGCAGGCGGCTCGCTGGAGTGGGCCGCGGTCTTGTAAGCCACGGAAGGGAACGCGAATGACGACTCACTGCCGCTGCCACGAGATTGCAATCGCCACTTCGCCGCAAGCCGCCGAGCTGGCGGCACGCTGCCTGGCTGATGACCAGGCACAGCCCATCCGAGACTGGGCCGAACTGGGCCGGCTGGTGCGGGCGGCGGCCAGCGCCGGCGCGCGGCGGGCAGCCGGAATGCGTGGCGGGGACGTTGTGGCGGATGAGGTGACGCCGTGATCTACGGACTCTACGAGTCTGCCGCCGGCATGATGGTCAACGAGTACCGGCAGAACGTGCTGGCCAACAACATCGCCAACGCGGACACGGTCGGCTTCAAACGCGACGTGGCCACGTTTGCCGAGCGTCTTACGGCCGCCGAGGCGGGCCGCCGACGGGGCACCACCAAGGAGCTGCTGGAGAGCCTGGGCGGCGGGACGTGGCTGGGACGCACGCAGACCGACTTCAGCGAAGGGCGGCTGGTGCGCACCGAGGAGCCGCTGGACGTGGCCATCGCCGGACCGGGTTTCCTGCGGATCGAAAAGGACGGTCGCCAACTGCTCACACGCGACGGGCGACTGATGATCGCGCCCGACGGCCGGCTGGTGGCCGCGACCGACGGAGCGGCGGTGCTGGGCCGGGCGGGCCAGCCGATTCTGCTCAATCCGCGTGGCGGGCCAGTGGAGATCGACGAGGACGGCCGGATACGTCAGGACGGGCAGATGGTCGGTTGGCTGGGGCTGGTGGACGCAGGCAACTACCAGGCGCTGCGCAAGGCGGGGGCCGGCCGCTACGAGGCCGATCCGCGGCAACTGCGGCGCAGCGTGGCGAAGGTGATACCGGGCTTTCTGGAAAGCTCGGGCGTCGAACCGATCGGCGAGCTGGTGGCGATGATCGAAGCGTCGCGGGCCTTCCAGTTCAACGCCCAGATGCTGACGTTGCAGGACCAGACGGCCGGCCGGTTGATCAACGTGGTGGCCGCGGGCTAGGGCCGCGCGCCGGCCGGCAGAACATGAGGAACTGAAGCGCCCCGATCCGGGAGGACGACAGGCAATGGCGATAACCGCACTGCACACCGCCGCGACGGGCATGCAGGCCCTTTCGACGAAGATCGACGTCATCGCGAACAACATCGCCAACGCGGAGACGGTGGGCTACAAGTCGTCGCGGGTCAACTTTCAGGATCTGCTCTACCAGGTGCGCGCCCAGCCGGGCGTGCAGACCAGCACCGAGACCAGCGCGCCGCTGGGAACCCAGATCGGCCTGGGTGTGCTGGTCAGCAACACGCAGATCAACTTCAAGCAAGGCTCGGCCATGCAGGGCACCAACCTGGACGCCATGATCCAGGGCGACGGGTTCTTCCAGGTGGAGCTGCCCGACGGTCGCATCGCCTATACGCGGGCGGGCAATTTCATTCGCAACGCCAACGGCGAACTGGTGCTGGGCAACAGCATGGGCTATCGCCTCAAGGACAGCCCCACCATCCCGGACAATATCCCCACCTCCGACGTCTCGATCAGCAGCAACGGCGAGGTGGTCGGCCTGGACTCCAACGGGCAGCAGCAGGTCTTCGGGCAGATCCAGCTCGCGCGGTTTCCCAACCCCGGCGGGCTGATCCAGTACGGTTCGAACGTCTATCTCGAAAGCGATGCCTCGGGCACGCCGATCGAGGACCTGCCGGGGCAGAACGGCATGGGCCTGATCATCCCCGGCCATCTCGAACTGAGCACCACCGAGGCCGTCACCGAGCTGGTCGAACTGATCAAGACCCAGCGTGTTTTCCAGATGAACTCGCAGTCCATCCAGACCGCCGACCAGGCCCTCCAGGTAGTGGCCAACCTGCGGCGGTAGCGAGCCTCAAGGGCGCCGTGGAGGTTAGCGCATGAGAGCAATGAGCCTGACAGCCGTCCTGCTGCTGCTGGTCGCGGGGAGCGCCGCCCAGCAGCCGGCCGACAGTGACGTCTCGCGGCTGCGGATCAAGCCCCGGACGGTGGTCGACGCCGGCGTGCTGCACCTGCGTGACGTGCTCGATTTCGCTGCGGCCGATCCGCAACTGACCGCTGCGGTGGCCGATCGGCCGCTGCTGGCCGAGCCGGTTGCTCCGGGAACGCTGACGATCGGCTATGGCCAGATCGCCCGGCGGCTCTCCGAGCTGGGGGTCAACCCGGCCCGCGTGCTGCTGGGCGGGGCCCTGCAGTGCCGGGTGACGATCGAACAGCCGGCAGCGCAGGAGCCGCCGGCTTTCTCGGCCGGCCCGCTGCTGCGCGAGCGGGCGCCGGCGGCCGGCGGGGCCACGTCGCTGGCCGAGGTGCTGCGCGAGCGTATCGCGGCCGAGCTGGCCGACCTGGGGGGCGAGGTGGAGGTGGAGTTCGAGCGGGCCGGCTGGCAGTTCCTGGAGCTGACCACGCCGCCGTTCGACTTCGTCATCAGCCCGCGGCGGGGCGCCCGGCTGGGTTTGCGCGAATACCGCGTGACCATCCGGCGCGACGGCCGCCGGCAGCGCAGCGTGAACATCGGCGTGCGCGTCAAGCTGCTGCGCGAGGTGCTGGTGGCGGCGCGACCGCTGAACGTGGGGACGTGCGTGACGCGCGATGCGCTGCAATTCGCGCCGCGCGAGTTCACCAGCACCGACGAGCTGGGGCTGACTGAGCCTGAGCGGCTGATCGGCCAGCAGGTGCGGCGTTTCGTGCCGGCCGGCCGCATGATCCGCGAGGCGGATATCAAGTCGGTGGACCTGGTCAAACGCTCGCAGCCGGTGACGGTGATCGGCGGCGGGTCGATCAGCATTCGCGTGCTGGGTGATGCGCTGGATTCGGGTGGCTATGGCGACACGGTACGCGTGCGGCTGGGCGATTCACGCCGCAGCCGGCGGATCGTGCGCGGTGTGGTCACCGGGGTCGGCACGGTCAAGCTCGTGGAGGGCAGCCTGTGATGAGCACGATGAGGATACCGGTTGCGGGTGCGGCGGCCGCGGTGGCGCTGGCGCTGACGACGACGGCGCTGGCGCAGAGCAACTCGCTGTTTCGCGCTCGACGGCCGCAAGCGGCGCCACAGACTGCCAGTCAGCCGCCGGCGCGCGAGGCGCTGCTGCCGGCGCGCAGCGTGGCGGTTCACCCCCAAGCCAGCAGCGAAGACGCCCCGCCGGTGAACGAAGTGCTGCTGCACACGTCGCTGATCGCGGTCGAGCCGCCCAAGCCGCGCAAGATCCAGGTGCACGACATCATCACGGTGGTGGTGCGCGAGGAGAAGCGGGCCAAGTCGGACACCGACCTCAAGCGTGACAAGAAGTGGGAGATCGCCGCCGAGCTGAAGAAGTGGATCCGGCTGACCGGGGACCACAAGCTCGTGCCGCAGGCTTTTCCGCTGGGCAACCCGGCGATCGACCTGACCTACGACGACAAGTACAAGGGCAAGGGCAAGACCGAGCGCAAAGACACGCTGATCACGCGCATCAGCGCCGTGGTAGTCGACGTCAAGCCCAACGGCACGCTGGTGCTCGAGGCGCGCAAGGAAATCAAGGTCGACGAGGATCGCCAACTGATCACGCTCACCGGCATCTGCCGCGCCGAGGACGTCACCGCCCAGAACACCGTCCTGAGCACCCAGTTGGCCGATGCCCGCATCGACATTCAGCACAGCGGACCGGCACGCGACGCCGCGCGGCGCGGCTGGCTGGCGCGGCTGTGGGACTGGTTGCGGCCGCTGTAGAGGCAGGGAGGCCCGGCGATGAGCAGCGTCATGCGTGAGAAAACGACTTCACTGGCGGCGATCGGCGCCGTGGCCCTGCTGCTGGCGGCTCCGGGGCCCGTGCGCGGCGAGGTACGCGTGCAGGACATCGCCTATCTGCAGGGTCAGCGTACCAACAAGCTGATGGGTTATGGCCTGGTCGTCGGTCTCAACGGCACCGGCGACGGCGGCAAGAACCAGCACACCATGCGGGCGCTGATGGCCATGCACCGGCGGTTCCATCAGCCGGCGCTGAGCACCGACGAGCTGAAGAACGCCGACAACGTCGCCATCGTCACGGTGGAGGTCACCATCCCCGAATACGGCGCCCGCGAGGGGCAGCGGCTCGACGTGGTGGTCTCGAGCTTCGCGGCCAAGAGCCTGGCCGGCGGACAGTTGCTCACCACGCCGCTGCAGTTCGCCATGTTCGACGAGAACGACCCCGGCACGCAGGAAATCCTGGCGTTCGCCGGAGGCCGCATAGACCTGGTCGACAAGGACGTGCCCACGCGCGGCATCGTTCGCGGCGGCTGCACGCTGGAACGCGATTTCTTCTACAGCTTCATCCTCGACGGCCGCATCACGCTGGTGCTCGACGATGCGCACGCGAGTTTCCAGTGGGCCCAACTGGTGGCGCGGGCCATCAATCACGAGCTGCGCAACCCGGCCGCCCAGGACTACCTGAACCGCAATCGTCACCGCCGGCGCGTGGTGGACACGGTTTTCGCCGAGGCGATCGGGCCGAAGAACGTGGTGGTGCGCATCCCGCAGCCCGAGCTGGCGCGGCCGGCGGGTTTCATCAGCCGCGTGCTGCAGACCGAAGTGTTCATGACGCCCCGGCAGGCCGCCCGCGTCTGCATCAACCGCGTCAACCACGCCATCACGGTCACCGGCGCGGCGACCATTTCGCCGACGGTGGTGACCCTGCCGGGCCTGGGCACGCTGGCGATCGGCACCGGAGCCGACGACAAAGGCAAACGCAAGCGCCCGGCCGGCGACGTGCCGTTCGAGGAGTTCCTCAAGACGCTGAACAACCTGCAGCTCGGCCCGCAGCAGATGGTGGAGGTGGTCGAACAGCTCCACCGTACGGGCACGCTGCACGCCCAGTTGATCTATACGGAGTAGCGAGCAGTGAGCGGACCGAACCCGGTATCCAGTGTGTCTCTGGCCGCCGTGCGGCCCGGCGCAGCGCGGCGCGTGGCGACGCTCCAGCGGCTGGGGCGTCCGCTGAAGGCCGACGACCCGGCGGTGGCGCGTGAGGCCGCCGCCGAGCTGACGGCGCAGTTGTTCTTCGCGCCGCTGCTGGCCGAGATGCGCAAGCTGCCCTTCGGGCGCGACTTCGCCAACGGCGGACGGGGCGAGGAGGTCTTCGGCGAGCAGCTCGATCTGCGCATCGCCGACGCGGTGGCCCGGCGTGACAACGGTCTGACGGCGCAGGTGGCCGAGCGGCTGCTGAAAGGCTCGCGTGCGGTGACCCAGCGCCACCTGGCGACACGGCGCGCCGTCTGGGAGCACTGGCAAAACACCACCGGACAGAACCTGGAGGTCGCTTCGTGACGCGCACCCTGGACAATCCGGGCCACGCCCTGACATCGTGGGGCCAACCGGCCCTGATGAGAACGGCGGCGGACGAGCTGCTGGCGGTGCTCGAGCAGATACACGGCCTGCTGGCCGGTCTGCTTCACCTGGCCAACGACAAGCTGGCGGCCATGCGCCGGGCCGACACCGCCCGCCTCGATGAGGTCGCGCGGCAGGAGTGCGCGCTGCTGGAACGGTTCTACGAGACACAGCGGACGCGAGACGCAATCGTTGCGCGCTGGGCGCAAAGCCTGCCTGTTCCGAGCGACGCAAGCGCGGCCTTTGCCGACGTGGTGGCGGCCCTGCCCGAGCCGGAGCGGTCGCGTTTGCAGGCCAAAACAGCGGGTTTGCGGCGCATCGCCGCCGAGCTGCAGGAGAAAAACCGCCTGGCGGCGAGTGTGGCACGCAGTCTGCATAGCCACATCCGCAGCGTATTTGAAGAGATTGCTCGCCACGGCCAGGAGTCTGGCGTGTACGGACCAAACGGACAAACGTCGCCAGTCGTCAGCGAGTCGTGGGTCGACGCAGTGGGATGATGACGTGTCGCTGAGTGCTTCCTTCCAGATCGGTCGCAGTGCTCTGGCCGCCTACCAGGCAGCCCTGACCATCACCGGTCAGAACATCGCCAACGTCGGCAACCCCGACTACGCCCGCCAGAGCGGCCAGCTCGAATCGCTGATCGGGGCGCGGACCCCGGGCGGCGTGCGTCCGGGCAACGGCGTGCGGCTGGCGCAACTGCGGCGACACTTCGACGCGGCCCTCGAGGGTCGCTTGCGTGACGCGCTGGGAGCCCAGTCGCGCTCCCGCGTCATTTACGACAGCCTCACGCGCACCGAAGCGCTCTACAACGAGCTGACCGACCAGGACATCTCCACCCAGCTCAGCGGGTTCTTCGCGCAGTTCAGCAACCTCGAGACCGCCCCGGCCGACAGCGGCGCCCGCAACCTGGTGCTCTCCAACGCCGAGGGACTGGTGCGTTCGTTGCGGCGGATGCGCAGCGGGCTGGCCCGGCAGGTCGAGGAACTCAACGACCAGGCCGCCGAGGCGGCTCGCCGGGCGGGCGAGATCACGGCCGAGATCGCGGCGCTCAATCCGCAGATAGCCCGGCAGGAGTCCGATGGCCGCAGCGTGGCCAGCGCCCTGCGTGACCGGCGCGAGGCGCTGCTGCGCGAGCTGGGCGAACTGATGGACATCCAGGTGCGCGAGCAGGAGAACGGCTCGGTCAACGTCTACGTGGGCAGCGAGCCGCTGGTCGAGTTCGATCGCTCGCGCGGGCCGGTGGTCGAGACCGTGATCGAAGACGGGCTGGAGGTGGCCTCGATCCGCTTCGAGGACACCAACGGCAGCGTGATCCTGCACGACGGCAAGCTGTTCGGACTGCTGCAGGCACGCGACCGCTACCTGCGCGACCAGTTCGACCGGCTCGATACGCTGGCGCGCGGCCTGATCTTCGAGGTCAACAGGCTGCACGGTACCGGCGCAGGGCTGGTGGGCTACGAAACGCTGACCAGCGAATACGGCGTGGCCGATCCCGACGCGGCGCTCGACTCCGACGCCGCGGGGCTGCCGTTCCCGGTGCAGAACGGCACGCTGATCGTCAACGTGCGCGACCGCAACACCGGACAGGTGATCACCCGGCAGATCGAAGTCGACCTCGACGGCATCGGCGACAACGACACCACGCTCAACGACCTTGCGGCCCAGCTCGACGGCGTGCCCGGCTTGTCCGCCGGCGTCACCGCCGACGGCCGACTGAGCCTCGGCGCCGCCGGCGGTCAGGAGTTCTGGTTCAGCGAGGACAGCTCGGACGTCCTGGCGGCGCTGGGCGTGGGCGCGTTCTTCACCGGCTACGACGCCGGCGACATCGCCGTGGCCGATACGGTGGCCGGCGATCCGCGGCTGATCGCGGCCTCGCTGAGCGGCGCCACCACCGACGGCGGCAACGCGGCGCGCATCGCCCGGTTGGCCGACAGCCACTCGACCAGCACGCTGCTGGGTAACCGCAGCATTCAGGACTACCACGACGCCATCATCAGCGATCTGGCGGTCGAGGCGGCCGCCGCGGACTCGGACTACCAGGCCGCGGCCGCGGTCTATGAGGGTCTCTACGCCCAGCGCGAGTCGATCAGCGGCGTGAGCCTGGACGAGGAGGCCATCAATCTGACCCGTTTCGAACAGGCGTATCAGGCCGCCACACGCTACCTGTCGGTGGTGGACGAGTTGACCACGGAAGTGATGTCTCTGTTGCGTTAGGGATCATGGGCGTTACACCGATCAACCTGGCACGCGTGACCCAGAACCTGCGGGCGTTCAACCTGCTGGCTTCGGTGCGCAGCAACCAGCTCGGCATGTTCCGCACGCAGAACCAACTGGCCAGCGGGTTGCGCTTCAACGCCCCCAGCGACGACCCCACGCGGGCCACCGACGCCATCCGGCTCGATCGGCGGATGGACATCCTCGAGCAGGTCCGCCGCAATCTGCAGACCGCCGGCGCGACCATCTCCGAAGTCGAGGCCGCCATGCAGTCGGCGGTCGACCTGGTGACCCAGGCCCACAGCCTCTCCCTGCAGGCGGTCAGCGACGGGACCACCGCCGATGAACGGCAGTCTATCCGCATCGAGATCGAGTCGATCATCAATCAGCTCATCGCCATCGGCAACAAGCAGCACCTGGGAACCTATCTGTTCAGCGGGCACGCCGGCGACGCCGCCCCGTTCGAGTGGACCGCCCAGGGCGTGCTCTACCGCGGCGACCAGGGACGGCTGGAGACCATCCTCGATTCCGATCTTTCCGAGCACGCTTTCACCGTGCCGGGCATGGAGTTCTTCGATGCGGTGGCCGACGGTGTCCGCGGCTTCGTCGACCTCGACCCGGCCCTGACGCTGGATACACGCCTGGCCGACCTCAACGGGGCCACCGGCACCGGCGTGCACACGGGCCGCATCATGGTCTCCGACGGCCAGCAGCAGGTCACCATCGACCTGGCCGGGGCCGACACGGTCGGCGACGTGATCGACAAGCTCAACGCCGAGATGCCCGAGTCGCTGGTGGCCACCATCGACGGGCAGGCCATCATCATCCGCTCGGCCGACGCGACGCCGCGCGAGATCACCGTGGTCGACGTGGCCGGCGGGACGGCGGCGGTCGAGCTGGGCATCCAGACCGATTCGCCGACATCCAACCTGCGCGGCGCCGACCTCGACCCGCGCCTCACCGGTCGCACCAAGCTCGAAACACTCAACGGCGGCGCCGGGATCGACCTGGCCGGCGGGCTGACCATCCGCGTCGGCAACGAGGTGGCGGTGGTTTCGTTCGAGAAGACCGCCACGATCGAGGACGTGATCAACCGCATCAACCAGACCGGCATCGGCGTCTGGGCCCGCATCGCCGACGACGGCAAGACCATCGAGGTGCGCAATCGCGTCTCGGGCGCCCCGCTGCGCATCGAGGAAAACGGCGGGCAGGCCGCGACCGCGTTGGGCATTCGCTCGCTCTACGGCGGCACGCGGCTGGGCGAGCTGAACGACGGCCGTGGCGTGCAGACGGTAGACGGTGACGACTTCCGCATTACTACCGCTGACGGCACGCAGATCGACATCGACCTGGACGATATCGACGTGGCGACTTCCACGATCCAGGACGTGATCGATCTGATCAACGCCCAGGCCGGCGGGGCGGTGACGGCCTCGCTGACTCCCCGCGGCAACGGCATCCGCATCCAGGACAACACCGCCGGGCCGGGCCTGCTGACGATCAGCCGGCTGAATCTCTCGCCGGCGATCGACGGGCTGGGGCTGGACGTCGATCCGCAGGCCGGCTTCGTGGACGGGCGCGACGCGAACCCGGTCTCGGTTACCGGGCCGTTCACGCCGCTGCTCGAGCTGCGCCGGGCGCTCGATGAGGACGACACGCAGGCGATCATGCGGGCCGGCCAATGGCTCGAGAGCGCCTTGCAGCGCATGCAGCAGGTCCAGGGCCAGACCGGTGCCCGGGCGGCCGAGCTGCTGCGGCGCAGCGAACGGATCGAGAACGAAATCGCGGCCACGCGCGTGCTCCAGAGCGACGTGCGCGACGTGGACCTGACCGAAGCCATCGTGCGGTATCAGCAGATGCAGACGGCCCTGCAGGCCAATCTCGCGACGGCTTCGAAGATCATGAACCTGTCGCTGCTGGACTATCTGCGTTAGCGGCCGGCGGCGGGACGGACTGACCGGAGGATGGATCGGAAGCGTTGTCTGGTCTCAGGCGGTCGTGTGGCTGCGCCGTCTGCGACCCCGGCTGGACCGCAGGACGCGGCCCAGGGGCCTGGAGGGCCCGGCCGGGCGGACCGCATCAGGGAATCACCGGCCTGTGGAGGTCGGACGGTCCGCCACCGGCGGCCGGAAGTGGATCTCAGCCACGGGAGCAGCAGGATGCTCATCGAAACGACACGCTTCGGACAAGTGGAAATCGACGACAGTCGCATCATCACCTTCAAGGACGGTCTGTTGGGATTCCCGGAGCACCGACGCTACGCGCTGATTCAGACCACCGAGGACGGCGTGTTCTTGTGGATGCAGTCGCTGGACGACCCGGCCCTGGCGTTTCTGGTGTGCGATCCGCTGGTGTTCGTGCCGGACTACCAGGTGCAGGTGCGGGCCGACGACCTCCAGGCCCTCGGGATGGCCGACGTGAGCGAGGGCCGCGTGCTGGTGATCGTGAACAAGGCCGAGGGCTACCTGACCGGCAACCTGCTGGGCCCGCTGGTGATCGGCCAGAAGTCCATGCTGGCCAAGCAGTTGGTGTTGTCGGACCGCCGCTACAAGACGCGCCATCGACTGGTGGCTCTCAGCAGCCCGCACGCCGTTTCGAAATCGGCCTGATCCCGGTCAGGACAAGGTAGCGTCTGATATGCGAGGACACTATAATGTGCGGTAAGGGCGTTGGACAATTCGCTCGACCTGTCGGGTCTCGCGCCGGCGGACCGCGCGCTGCGCGGGTGAACGCGGGGCCCGCATGCGGGTTCGATCCCGAGCTGCACAGACGGCTGTCCACGTTGCGCATCGGCACAATCCAGGAAGGAGCCGCGGATGTTGGTGCTCTCAAGACAACGAGACGAGTCAATCATGATCGGCGACAACGTGCAGATCACGATCGTCGAGATCCGGGGGGACAAGGTCAGGTTGGGCATCGTCGCCCCGACCGAAATACCCGTTCACCGCAAGGAAGTCTACGACGCCATCCAACGGGAGAACCGCAAGGCGGCCGGTGTCTCCACGGACGACGTGCCGGTGGCCTCCGGCAATTCCCACCGCAGCGCCCGCAAGGGCCGCTGAGCCGCACCTGCAGCGTCGTAACCCCCCCTTACCCACCCAGTCTGTTCTCTCCAGCCACGAACCGTTCAAGGAGGATGGCCAATGGCTCGTATTAACACGAACGTTGGCGCGGTAGTCGCGCAGCGTCACCTCAACCGGTCCAACATGCAGTTGAATCGTACCATCCAGAGGCTGGCCAGTGGCCTGCGCATCTCGCGGGGCGCCGACGACCCGGCCGGCCTGATCGCGTCCGAGCGACTGCGGGCCGAGATCAGCGCCGTCAACCAGGCGATCTCCAACACCCAACGCGCCAGCAACATCATCGCCACCACGGAAGGGGCGCTGGACGAGATCTCCCGCCTGCTGACCGACATCCAGGACCTGATCGTCGAGGCCGCCAACGAAGGTGCCCTGTCGGAAGACGAGATCAAGGCCAACCAGCTTCAGGTCGATTCGGCCATCGCCAGCATCACGCGCATCGCCAACAGCACGACCTTCGCCGGGCGACACCTGCTCAACGGTTCGCTCGACTACATCACCAGCGGCGTCGACTACAGCGTGGTCAAGGCCCTGGAGATCAACTCGGTCACCTTCGGCAGCCAGGACTACGTCCCCGTGACGGTGGAGGTCACCACCTCGGCCCAGCCGGCCACGCTGTACTTCCCGTACCCCGGCATCACCAGCGCCGTGACCATCGAGCTGGCCGGGCCGGAGGGCGTGACCACCATCCAGTTCGCCGCCAGCTCCAGCGCCAAGGACATGGCCGACGCCATCAACGCGCTGTCCGACGCCACCGGCATCGAGGCCGTGCTGTCGGCCGACCCGGCCTCGGGCTTCTACATGCGCAGCGAGCTGCTCGGCAGCGCCCAGTTCGTCCAGGTCACGCCGATCGCCCCCAGCGCCGGGCTCGACCTGCAGGACGAGAGCGGCAACACCGTCAACCGCGACATAGGCCGCGACGCCGTGGCCCTGATCAACGGCTCGCAGACCCTCGGCGAGGGCAACGACCTGACGCTCAAGACCGCCACGCTCGACCTGAAGGTCTCGCTGAGCCGTGACTTCGGCGTCGGGACCACGCAGTTCGCCATCACCGGCGGCGGGGCGCTGTTCCAGGTCGGCCCGGAGGTCAACAGCAACCTGCAGGTCAACCTGGGCGTGCAGTCGGTGGCCGCCTCGCGGCTGGGCAACCTCGATATCGGTTTCCTGTCGCAGATCCAGTCGGGCGGCGAATACTCGCTGATCAACGGCCAGGCCGCCCGCGCCCAGGAGATCACCCGCGAGGCCATCCGGCAGGTGGCCGTGCTGCGCGGCCGGCTGGGAGCCTTCGAGAAGAACACCCTGGAGACCAACGTGAACCAGCTCGGCATCACCATGGAGAACCTGATGGCCTCCGAGTCGGCCATCCGCGATGCCGATTTCGCCCTGGAGACGTCCGAGCTGTCACGCAACCAGATCCTGGTCAACGCCGGCACCTCGGTGCTGGCCCTGGCCCAGCAGACGCCGCAGAACGTGCTGCGGCTGCTCGGATAGTGACCCCGGCGGGCGCGGAAGCCCGCGACTGATAAAAACCGGCTGCACCGCCGACGGGCCCGACCGCGACGCAAGCCGACAGGCGTCGCGCGTCGGGCCTGGTCGCGCGGTGGCGGCACCCCCACCGGTGTAATTAAAGCGGCCTGCGAGGCGGGTCGATGCCCCCAGCGACAACAAGAGTCGTGGCTGATCGCAGGAATCAGCACCGCGAGTGACAAGCGCCGGCCCGCCTGGCCGCGCTGCTGCTCTCGAACGCCCTGGAGTTGCCTTTGGAGGCTCGTGACTCATGATCCAGATCAACACCAACGTACCGTCCATGGTCGCAGCGCGGATCCTCACCAAGCAGGATTCGCTGCTCAACCAGTCGCTGACCCGCCTCGGCACCGGTTTGCGCATCAACACCGGCAGGGACGACCCGGCCGGCCTGATCGCCGCCGACTCGTTGCGGGCCGAGAAGACCGCCATCCAGGCCGCCAAGTACAACATCGATCGCGCCAACAACGTGATCTCGTCGGCCGAGGGTGGGCTCGAGGAAATCAGCCGCCTGATCACCGAGCTGGAAGAGCTGATCGACAAGAGCGCCAACGAGGCCGGCATCAGCGACGACGAGCGCGACGCCAACCAGCTCCAGATCGACGCCATCCTCGAGTCGATCGACCGTATCGCCAACTCCACCGAGTTCCAGGGCCGCAAGCTGCTCAACGGCGAGCTGGACTACACCACCTCCGGCGTCGATTCCGCCAACTTCAGCGACGTGCGCATCACCTCGGCCAAGATCCCCAACGACGGTTATCGCTCGGCGCTGGTCGAAGTGACCGCCTCGGCACAGCTGGCCCGGCTGACCTACTCGGGTTCGGCCACCGCCTCGGGCACCACCACCCTCAAGATCCAGGGGGTCTACGGCACGGAAACGCTGAGCTTCGCCTCGGGTACCGCCATCTCCGTGGTCGCCAACGCGATCAACCAGAGCACCGACCTGACCGGCGTGCGGGCCAGTGCCACCGCCAGCACGCTGACGTTCCTGAGCAGCGAGTACGGCTCGAGCAAGTTCGTTTCGGTCGAGACCCTGGAGGGCACCTTCACCGT
>CAZRSM010000493.1:0-13114 GCA_964602755.1 uncultured Planctomycetales bacterium | reverse complement strand
ACGCGCCGGCGCCAGGCGCTCGCGGCCGAACTGGGCGACCTGCGGCTGCAGCGCGAAGCGCTGCTCGAGCAGATCGCCACCGTGCAGCGCCAGCATGCCGAGTTGCGCACCGAGCTGTTGCGGCTCGACGACGAGCACGCGCGGCTGGAGCGCGAGCTGGCGGCGCTCGAGAGCGAGATCGGCGAACTGGCCCGGGCGCTTTCTCAGGCCGCGAGTCGGCTCTCCGAGGTCGAGTCGCAACACGCGCAGGCGTCCGCCGTCCAGCAGGATCATGAGCAGCGCATCGCCGCCGGCGAGCAGGAATTGCGCGACCTGCAGCAGCGGCTCGAGCAGGCGTCGCAGCAACTGACCGCGGCGCGGGTCGAGGCCGGCCGCAGCGCCGAGCGTCTGGCCGCCGCCAGGCGCGCCCTCGACGACGATCGGCAGCGTCTGGCGCAGTTGCAGCAGCAGGCCGCTGCGGCGCAGCGCGAGGCCGACGAGACACAGCAGCGCATCGTCGAGGCCCAGGAGGAGATCGCGCGCGACGCGCGCCGCCGGGGGCAGCTCGAGCAGGAGCTGGCCGCGCAGCGCGACGTCGTGGTGGTCTTGCGCCGGCAACGGCAGGAGCGTCGCGGGCAGTTGGAAGCCTGCGGGGCCGCGGTGCGCGACCTGCACACCGAGATCGAACAGGCCGACCAGGCACTACGCGAGGCCGAGTTGGCGTTGCGCGAGAGCGAGGTCCGCCGCGAAAACCTGGTAGCGCGCGTGGCCGACGAGTTGGGCGTCGATCTGGAGGCGCTCTACCGCGACTACGAGCATACCGATCAGGACTGGCAGGCCATAAAGGATGAGATCGAAGAGCTGCGCAGCAAGATCGCGCGGCTGGGCAACGTCAACCTGGACGCCATCACCGAGCTGGAAGAGCTCACGCCGCGTTACGAGAACCTCACCACGCAACGCGACGATCTGCTCGAGTCGATCAGCCGGCTGGAAAAGCTGATCGCGCAACTCGACGAGGAGTCGCGCACGCGTTTCGTGGCTTGTTTCGAGGAGGTACGCGCCAATTTCCACGAGCTGTTTCGTAAACTCTTCGGGGGTGGCAAAGCCGATATCATTCTCGAGGACCCTGAGCAGCCGCTGGAGTGCGGCATTGAAATCATAGCGCGACCGCCCGGCAAGGAGCCGCGTTCGATCTCGCTTCTTTCGGGTGGTGAGAAGACGATGACGGCGGTAGCCTTGTTGTTCGCGATCTTCAAGCGCAAGCCGTCGCCGTTCGCGGTACTCGACGAGGTCGATGCGGCCCTTGATGAATCGAACATTGACCGGTTCAATAATATGGTCCATGATTTCCTGGCGCAGTCGCAGTTCATCCTGATAACGCACAGCAAGCGGACGATGCAGACTGCCGATGTGTTGTACGGGATAACCATGGAGGAGCCGGGCGTGAGCAAGCGCGTTTCGGTTCGCTTCGATGATCGAGTGGATACGCCCCACGTGGCGTAGTGGTTTTTGGTTACTTGTGTTTCTCTTAGAGGTGCGCCATGGCTAAGAAGAAAGTCGCAAAGAAGAAGGCCGCCAAGAAGAAGGCGACCAAGAAGGCTGCCAAGAAGAAGGTAGCCAAGAAGAAGACCACCAAGAAGAAGGCTGCCAAGAAGAAGACCACCAAGAAGAAAGCTGCCAAGAAGACCGCCAAGAAGAAGAGCACCAAGAAGAAGGCCGCCAAGAAGACGGCCAAGCGCAAAACCGCCAAGCGCTCCTGCCGCAGGTGCTAGAGCGCCGGCGTAGCGCAGGCGGTCAGGGCCGCCTGACGCTCGCAGCCTTCGCCCCGGGGGCGACAAACGTCCGGGCCGCTCGATTCCGGGCTCCTCTTGGCCGGCTCGAGCAGCCGTCAGCGGCGTCGGTCGCCCCCGGGGTTCTTTCTGCGCCGCCTGCAGGCGAGACTTTTTCGGACCCTCCCGCCGGTGGCCTTGCCGCCTGCCTGCGGTCAAAATGCTGCAATCCCCGGCGCCCGCGGGCGTTAGGCCATAGCGAGAGGTGAGTGTGGAAAAAGGCGGTCTCGACCACCTGCTACAGCGGGCATGCCGACGTGACCCGCAGGCCCTGCATGAACTCGTCGACCTCTACAGCGCGCGCCTCTTCGGCCTGCTGTATCGGCTCACCGGCTCCCGTGAGACCGCAGAGGATCTCATGCAGGAGACTTTCCTGCGCGTGGTCCGCAACATCGGCAGCTATGAACACGATGGCCGCTTCGAATCCTGGCTCTTTCGCATCGCCGCCAATCTGGCCCGTGACCACGCGCGCAAACGCAAACGCCGCGGCGCAACCGCCACGATCGACTTCTCGATCTCGGCCAAGGACTCCAGCTCGTACGACCTGGCCGACCTGCGCCAGGCCGACCCTGCCGCTGAAGTCGACCAGCGCGAAGCCCAGCAGCGCGTCAACCAGTCGCTGGCCCGCCTCAGCGAGGCCGACCGCGAAATCATCCTGCTGCGACATTTTTCCGGATTATCGTTCAACGAAATCGCGCAGATGCTCGGCATCCCCGTGGGCACCGCCCTGGCCCGCGCCCACCGGGCCTTGCGCAAGCTGCGCCGCATGCTCGAAGGCCCTTGAGTCATGAACGACGACATCAAACAACTCGAACGATCCGTGCTGGCCGAGTTGGAGCACCTCGGCCCACAGCTCGACGCGCCGCCGCCGCGGGGAGAGTGGGTCCGCGCCGTGCAGATCGCGGTCGCCGACGAAATCGACCGCTGGTACTCTGCGCGCCGCCGACTCGCTCTGCTGCGCAGCGTCGGCGGCCTGGCCGCCGCCCTGCTGCTGGCCGTGGGGCTGCTGCACGCCCCCGAATCGGCCACTTCCTGGCTGCTCGTCGCCGACCAGCCGCCTGAGCAGGCGGTGGAAGACTGGCTGGGCGCGATCGAGGATTCCAGCGACCAGCTCGCCGAACTGCTCGAGCAGGCCTGGACGGTCGACGCCGGCCCGGCCGACGATGAGCTGCCGGCCGATCCGTTCAAGTACCTGGAGGAATCGCTGGACTACTTCAATACTCTCTCGGGATGATGCGCCGACCCCGGTCGGCTGCTAGAATGTTGGTGCAGGCTCAGCTTCAGCGAAAGACACCCTTGAATCGAACGTTTGCCACAACCCGGATCACGCTCGCGTCGGCGGTCCTGCTGCTGTGTGCCACGGCGCTGCCGCTGGCGGCCCAGCCGCCGCAGCCCGGCGAGGCCCGCCAGCCGCAACGCAACCAGGGCTCGTGGTTCGACCGCATCGGCGGCGCGCGGCTTTTCGAGCCGTTGCCCGAAGACTACCGTCCGCTCGAGCCGCGCGAGCGCACCGAGCTGCAGAACTTCATCCGCCGCTATGCCCCCGAGCTGCACCACCAGTTGCGGCGACTCAAGCGGCGCAACCCGGAGCTGTTCGAACAACGCCTGCGCGAAACCACACCGCGCCTGCGGGCGCTCAAGCGCGTCTGCGAACGCAACCCCGATCTCGGCCGGGCGATCCTGCGCTTCGCCGAGAACCGCCAGCGGCTCGACCGGCTGCGCCGCGCCTGGCGGGCCAACCAGGCCTCCGGCACCCGCCAGCGCATCCGGCAGGCGGTCCGCAGCCTGATGGCCGACAACCTCAAGATCGAGATCATGGTGCTCAGCGACCGCGCCGGCGAGCTCGAACGCCAGCGCGAGCAGCGCATCGAGTTCCAGTTGCAACGGCTGCTCGACGAGCGCACCGACCTGTCCGAATACCCCCAGCGCGTGCGCAAGCTGGTCGAGCAGGCCCGCACCGCCCAGGACCCCGACCAGCGCCAGCAGGCCATCGCCAGGCTGCGCCAGACGGTCGAGCACCGCCTCGATTCCGACATCCAGCGCTTGCGCCGCCGCGCCGAGCAGATGCGCCGCAACGCCCCCGACGAGGTCGACAAGCGCTCGCGGCGTTTCTTCGCCCAACTGGAGAAACGCCCCGCCGACCGGCCCTCCGGCAAGTCGCACCTGCGCAACAAGGGCCAGCCCAACCGCGACAAGCACCGCAAGGGCCACGACAAGAAGCGCCCGCCCCGCAAGCCGCGGCCGTAGAGCGCCGCGGTGCCCGCTCGCGCCCCCGGCCGACACGGCCGCGCCCCACGTCCACCAGAAACCGCCAAGTACGCCAAGAAAACGCCAAGGGCGCCAAGGAAACCGCCAAGGGCGCCAAGGGAGCGCCAAGGGCGCCAAGAAAACCGCCAAGGGCGCCAAGGAAACGCCAAGGGCGCCAAGAAAACCGCCAAGGACGCCAAGGACCGTAGCGTGGGCATTGCCTGCCGCGAATGCGGTGAGCGCCCGGCGCGACCGTCCCCCCCACGCAGGGGGGACCACAGGGGGGGCTGAGCCGGCGGATGCGGGCCGCCTGCGGAAAGCCGCGTTGCTCGCGCCGCCGAACAATTCGCCATTCGGCATTCGCCATTCTTCATTCGCGGGCTCGACCCTCCCCCCGCCCCTCCCTGCCAGGGAAAGGGAGGGGAGTTCCGCGGCACGCGCAGCGCGACTTTCTTTGCCCGACCCTCGCACCGGCTGCGCCCCGACCGTCCCCCCCTTCCAGGGGGGACCACAGGGGGGTCGAAGCCACCGACCACGAACCGCCAGCGGAGAGCCGCGTTGCTCGCGCCGCCGAACAATTCGCTATTCGCTATTCGCCATTCGCTATTCGGCATTCGCCATCCTGAATTCGCCCCCGCGTCCCTCCCCGTCCGGCCGGTCCGTCGCCGGTGTGAGCGCAACGCCCTTCACGCCAGCGCCGCCAGCAGGCCGAAATGGCCGCAGCCCGCGCCCTCCCGCCGAAACGAATAGAACAGGTCACTGCGCTCCATGGTGCAGAGGCCGGCGGTTTCGATGTTGGGCGGCTCGAGGCCGGCGGCCTCGAGCTGCTGGCGGTTGGCCTGCCAGAGATCGAAGTACAGCTTGCCCCCGACGCGTCGAAAGCACGCCTCGCGGTCGGGCAGACCGGCCGCGGCGGCGTAGACGTCACTGCCCACCTCGTAATTCTGCGGGCCGGCCGATGGTCCGATGCCGGCGTGCAGGTCGGCCGGCCGGCAGCCGAAGGCGGCAGCCATCTGCGCCACGAGCCGCCCGGCGATGTCGGCCATCGTGCAGCGCCAGCTTGCGTGGGCCACGCCCAGGGCCCGGCGCAGCGGGTCGTAGAGCAACAGCAGCGGGCAGTCGGCCGAGAACACCATCAGTCCCACGCCGGAGATGTCGGTCAGCAGTCCGTCGGTGTCGGGATAGTCGCGCCCTTCCGGCTGCGCGACCCGCACGAGTCGTGGCCGATGGACCTGCACGCAGCAGTGCAGCCGGCTCGGGTCGAGTCCCAGGTCGCGGGCCATGGCCTGTCGGTTGGCCAGCCGCTGCGAGCTGCGGCCATCTGCGCGCATGCCCACGTCGAGCGGTCGCGTCGCGAAGGCGTGCACCAGGCCGCGCTGCCAGATGGGGTTCTCGAAAGTCGCGTAGCGCCGTCCGTTCTGTTCAACCAGTCGCATGGCTGCCTTGAGTCAGTGGCTCGGGTCGAGCAGGACCTTGAGCGCCCCGGGCCGGCTGGCCGCGGCGAAAGCCTCCTCGTAACGCGTCAGCGGGTAGACCGCCTCGATGAGCGACTCGACCTGCACGCCGCCTTCGGCCAGCAGCCGCAACGCCGTCGCCAGCGGGCCGCACCGGCTGCCGACCAGCCGCAGCTCGTCGACCACGATCCGGGCGGCATTCAGTTGCGTCCGGTCGGCGTAGGTGCTCTTGAGCACGATGGTGCCGCGCGGACGCGCCAGCTCAAGCGCCAGCTCCAGACCAGCGGGGTTGCCGGTGCACTCGATCAGCAGGTCGAACGGCCCGCGCCGCCGCAGCTCGTCCTCGCCGACGGCCGGCAGGCCCAGCCGCCGACACAGCTCGGCCTTGCGCGGCTGACGGACGAGCATCAGCGGCTGTGCGCCGGCGGCCTTGAGCACCTGCCCGCACAACAGCCCCAGCCGCCCGGCTCCCAGCACGGCGACGTGCAGCGACGCATCGACCGGGACATCTTCGAGCACCTGGCAGGCGGCCGCCAGCGGTTCGGCAAAGACCGCCTGGCGGTCGGACAGCGCCTCGGGCACGCGGCGGCAGTTTACCAGCGGCACGCTGACCAGCTCCGCGAACACGCCGTCGCGGCCGGCGATGCCCAGCACGCTGCGGCGCGGATCGTGTTTGCGGGCGGTCCAGTCGGCCGGCAGGGCCTCGGGCGGCAGGCAGTTGATTTCGGCCACCACGCGCCAGGAGCGCCACTCGGGCGGGCCGGCGACGACCACGCCGACGAACTCGTGGCCCAGCACGCCACGGAAGTCCATGTAGCCGCGGAGTATCTCCAGATCGGTGGCGCAGATGCCGGCCAGGCTCACGCGCAGCAGCAGCTCGCCGGGGCCTGGCCTGGGATCGGGATAATCATCGTCAAGGACGAGGCGCCCGGGACTGTCGGGGTCGACGACCAAGGCCCGCATCAGCTCGACTCCATCGGTCGGCCGGCGCCTGCCTGCCGGCCGGGGCTACTGGTCTTCCTTGGCTTCGGGCACCAGCCAGCGGAAGAACTCGCGCGTCTTGTAGGCGAAGGCGCCCAGCTTGCTGTCGTATGGCGGGCGCAGCTCGGGCGGCAACTGGCCGCGATGCTCGAACCAGCGGCCGGCGTGGGCCTCGACCCATTCGTTCCAGCGGTAGGGGTCGGCGCCGTTGGTGACGCCGGTGAGCGAGGCCAGCGAGTACTCGCACTCGTAGACCACCGCGAAGTCCTCGTCGCGCAAAGCTTCGATCAGCCCGTCGAGCACCGCCTTGTCGGCAAAGGCCCGCAGACCGCGCGCCGCGGCGAGCCGCGCGTGCCGGCTGGAAGCCTGGCTGAGCACCTTGAGCAGCGTGTCGATGCACGGCTGGCGCAGGTCGTCGGGTACGCCGGCCAGGCACAGCTCGGCCAGCACCGCCGTGGCGTCCCACCCGGACAGCTCGTCGGGCGGACGGACCTCGGCCGGCGGATAGTCGTCGGCGTTGAGGATCTTGAGGCAGGTTTCGATCGCCCGGCGGTCGCCGGTACGTCCCAGGGCGCGGATGGCGACGCAGCGCGTCTGCGGGTCGTTCTCCAGCAGCGCGATGGTGACGAAGCCCTTGATGGCCCACTCGCTGACGTATTCGTCGCTCTTGGCGACCTTGACCACCGCCTCGCGCCGGCGGTCGGGGTCGGCATCGGAGACGGCCACCAGCATGTACTGCTGGGGCGTCCGCTTGGGGGTGAATACTTTCTTGAACGCGGTGTCGATCTGGGCGTCGCTGCAACCGCCGGCGGCCCAGCCCAGCATCACCAGCACTGCCGGCAGGCCGGCCCGCAGGCACCTAGCCCAGCGCGCCGTCGGGCAGGGCCGAGGCGATGTACTGCCCGGGTTCGACGAGTTGTACTTGTTCGATGTCATGGCCGAGAAACCAGGAACCTATGCGTCGAAAGCGGGTCGGATTGTCGCTCACGAAGCAATGCAGTTTACCGGGCGCGTCGGCGGTGGACAAATCGTCCAGCTCGACGAGGGTCGAAAAAACGCCGCGGGCGGTCTCCAGGCCGCTCTCGATCACGATCACGTCCGGTCCCAGGAACTCCTCGATCGCGCGGCGCAGCAGGGGATAGTGCGTGCAGCCCAGCACGATGGCCCGCAGCCGGCGCTCACGCAGCGGCCGCAAGTAGGTTTCGACGGTCAGCTTGACGATCGGATCGTCGCATCCGCGGCCCTCCTCGACCAGCGGCACCAGCAGCGGGCAGGGTTGCGAGACGATCTCGACGTCGGGTCGCAGGGCCCGCATCGCCGCCGCGTAGGCCCCGCTGGAAATCGTAGCCTCGGTTCCGATAACCGCGATGGGGCCGCTCTGCGCCAGCTCCACGGCCGCCCTGGCCCCCGGCTGGACCACGCCCACCACCGGCACCGGCAACTCGGCCTGCAGCTCGGGCAGTGCCAGCGCGCTGGCGGTGTTGCAGGCCGCCACGACCAGCTTGGGTTCGAACCGCAGCAGGAAACGCGCGTCTTCGAGCGCGAACTGAGCCACGGTCGGCTGCGACTTGATCCCGTAGGGCACCCGCGCCGTGTCGCCGAAGTAGACGACATCTTCGGCCGGCAGCAGGCTGCGAATGGCCCGCACCACCGACAAACCGCCCAGCCCCGAGTCGAAAACCGCGATGGGACGCGACATGCCGGCCCTCCTTGACCTCGAATTGCAGAGCGTGGGATGCAGCATACCCAACGCCGGCGACGCCGACCAGCTTTTTTCAGTTGTCCGCCGCGTCGGGTGCCGGCCTGGCCGGCTGCGTGGTGGTCCTGGCACCGCGCACCACGATCGGCACTACGATCGTGGCGAAGTCGGGGTCATTGGTGTGAATGGTGATGCTGGCCGGCTGGCCGCGCAGCTTATCGGCCGGCGGCAGCTCGACCCGCACGAGCAGACTCTTGACCCCGCCGGCCTGTCTGGATCCGCCCTCGCCGAGCAGTCTGGCCTCGACGTCGGGGCGGCTGGTCTCGATGCGCGTGATCTCCAGCCCTTTCCGCCGACTGGTCAGCCGCAGCACCCGCACCGCCCGGCGCCGGCTGGAGGCCGGCACCGACACCTGGCGCGGCAGAATCTCCACCGGCGGCTGAACGTAGCCGGTGACGCGGATCTTCAGCTCGGGCAGGAAGTCGAGATCGGTCTTCAGCACGGTGGTCAACCGCAACGGACCGTATGCCAGCGGTGGCTTGGTGCGCGCCACGAAGCGATAACGCCGGCCCGGCTCGATCACCTCGAGCCGGCAGGCCACGTCGTCGGACGCCGCCGGCTGCAGCTCGAGCCGCACCGGGCGGTCGTAGAGCACTTTTATCTCGACGCTGTCTTCGGCCTGCTGCTGCCGCCCCAGCACGCCGAAGGCCAGGGCGTGGCCGATGTTGATGTTGAACACCTTGCGCACGTGCCCGGTGACCAGGACGGTGACCACGGGATCGTCCGGGTCGTTGGTGTAGATGCGCACCTGCTGCCTGGGGCGCTGGCGCGGCTTGAGCGTGCGGTAGCTGACCAGCGCCTCGGCCGACTGGCCCGGCGCCAGCACACGCGTGCCCAGTTCGGCGACCATGCACGCGCAGTCGGTGCTGATGTTCTTGATTCGCAGGGGGCGGTCGCCGACGTTGCTGATGCGCAGTTTGGTCTCGGCCTTCTGGCCGGTCCACTTTTCGCCGAAGTCCCAGTGCGTGGTACTCAGCTCGATCTGCGGGCCGCTGGTCTGCGGCTCGGGCTCGCGGGGCTGGCCCGTCTGCGCCGGGCAGCTCGCAGCCCCGGCCAGCAGCAACCCGAGAACACACCAGCACCAGCGACCACCGTCAGGCTGCATCGCACTTGCTCCTCAGGATGGTTCGACCCGCCAGCCGCCAGGTGGTTGGCCCGCCCGGCCGGCCGCTCAGCCCGGCAAACCCGCCTCGGCCTGCACCTGGGCGGGCGGAGGCGCCAGCGGCCGATGCGCGGCTTCGGCGTCGCGGCTCAGTCCCACCAGCGACATGCTTCCCCACAGCAACATCACCACGCCTGCCACCGCGGCCAGCCCCGACATGCGCCGCCGCGAGGCGTCGCTGACGGTGATGCCCCAGGTGATGCAGAAGGTGACGATGCCGTTGCAGAAGTGGTAGATGGCGGCGGTCATGCCGACGGCATAGATGGCGATCCACAGCCAGGCGGGCATGAGTCGGGCAAAGCCCTCCTGGGTCAGCGCGAAGGGGTCGGGCGTATGCGGATAGACCGGTCCGCCCAGCCAGTGGGCGAAGCGGAAGTGCAGCAGGTGCACCACGATGAAGATCACCGTGATCCAGGCCGTGACGCGCTGCAGGGTGTAGCGCCAGTTATCGGCGTAGCCGTACTCGCCGACGTTGGCCCTGCCGGTCAGGGCGATGGCGACGCCGTAAACGGCGTGAAACGCCAGCGGCAGGAAGACGAACAGGATTTCGAGCCAGAGCAGATAGTGCATGTTGTGCAGCCAGTGCACCTGCTCGTTGAACTTCTCGGGTCCGAACCAGGCCAGCGAGTTGGTGAGCATGTGCTCGACCAGAAAGGCTCCGATCGGGATGATCCCCATCAGAGAGTGCAGCCGACGCAGGAAGAAGTGGTGCCGGCTCATCCAGCTTTCGACTTCGGTTGCGTTCACGGGCGATCCTTTCCGTCCCCAGGGGGGGCAGCGGGAACCAGACCATCCACATCGAATACGCGGGCCATTATATGCGCGCCGCACCGGCGAACAAGGACGTCCGCGCGTGGCGCGGGGCTACTCGTCGTCGCGGGCCGGGAAGGCCGCGGCCAGGCCGCGCAGCAGGTGCCATTGTTCGGCGATGCCCTGCTTGATGTGCTCGGGATCGATGGTTTCCGAGTTGTAGCGCCGTTGCAGCCGGGTGTACTCCTCGACCGGCGTGCCGTCCGGCTCGACGTTGATGCGGTAGCGCTGCCCGTCGAAGACCTCATACAGCGGGAACAGGCCGCTGCGCACGGCGAGTTGCACCAGATCGACGCTGTAGGCCGGCTCCGACTTCCACCCCGTCGGGCAGGGCGAGAGAATCAGCAGAAAGCGGAAGCCGCGCATGGCCCGCGCCTTGCGGAACTTGGCCAGAAAGTCGTCGCGGTGGGCCACCGAGAGCGTGGCGGCATACGGAATGCGGTGGGCCGCCATGATCGACATGATGTCCTTCTTGCGCTCGGATTTGCCGAAGGGCGTGGTACTGGTCTTGACGCCCTCGGGCGTGGCGCTGCTGCGCTGGCCGCCGGTGTTGCCGTAGATCTCGTTGTCGTAGCAGACGTAGATCATTTCTTCTTTGCGTTCGGCGGCCGCCGAGAGGGTGGCGATGCCGATGTCGTAGGTGCCGCCGTCGCCGCACCAGCACATGGTGAAGTGCTTTTCGCCGTTGAGCTGGGCGACGGTGGTCAGGCCGGTGGCGACGGCCGGGGCGCTGGCGAAGGTGCTGGCGGCCACCGGCACGCCGTAGGCCGAGGTGGGGAACGCCCCGGCGGTGACGATGCCGCAACAGGCCGGGATGACCATCATGGGCAGATCGTCTCTGCCGACGGCCTGTTCGATGAGCTGGAGCCCCAGCGACATGCCGCAGCCGGCGCAGTTGGTGTTGCCGGCGCGCAGCAGATGTTCGCAATAGTCCTGTGGCACGGTGCTGGCGGTGCTCATGCGGTCACCTCTTCCCAGACTGGCTCGGCAACCTGGTTGCGGGCAACCAGGTCGTCGATGACTTCGTTGATGTACTTGGGCGTCACGTCGCCCCCGCCCAGGCCGACCAGGTAGCCCTGCACGAGCACGTCGCGGCCCTGCAGGCTGGTGGCGTACTCCTGCCAGAAAATGCCGCCCGAGCCGGGCGAGTGGTTGCGGTCGAGCACGCCGACCTTGCGGGCCGAGCCGATGGCCTGGTTGACCAGCTCGCGCGGGAAGGGCCGAAACAGCTTGTGGCTGATCAGGCCGATTCTCTCGCCGCGCCCGCGCCGCTCGCGGACGACGTTGCGCAGCGTCCGGGCCATGGTGTTGCAGGCCACCAGTACCACCTCGGCGTCCTCGGTGTATTCGGCGCTCAAGGCCGCGATGGGCCGGCGGCCGAAGACCTGCTCGAACTCACTGAGCGCCTCGGCCAGCACCTCGGGCACGCGCTCCATCGACTCCTGGATGTCCTTGCGGTGCCGCTCGGTCTCGCGCGGCCAGGTCAGCCCGCCGACCGTCATGGGATGATCGAAGCGCAGCCGATGCGGCACGTTGCAGATCGGCAGATAGCTGTCGACCTGCTGCTGCTCGGGCAGCTCGACCCCCATCAGCGTGTGCGAGACCACGAAGCCGTCCATGGCGATCATGGCCGGCAGCAGCACGCGCTGGTCTTCGGCGATGCGGAAGGCCAGCAGGATGGTGTCCACCAGCTCCTGGTGCGACTCGACGTAGAACTGGAGCCACGGCGCATCACGCAGCGAGAGGCTGTCGCCCTGGTCGACCCAGATGTTCCACGGCGGCCCCAGTGTGCGGTTGACCGCGATCATGACCACCGGCAGCCGATAGAAGCCGGCGGCGAAGACGTTCTCGTTCATGTAGGCCAGGCCGTTGGCGCTGCTGGCGGTGAAGGTGCGTGCTCCCCCCAGGGCCCCGCCGATGCACACGCCCATCGCGCTGTGCTCGGACTCGACCGGCACCACGCGCCCCCTGGTGAACTTGTGTGCCCGCAGCACCTCGATGATCTCGGTCTGCGGGGTGATGGGGTATGCGCCGCAGACGCAGCCGCGGCCGTCGCGATTGGCCTCGCCGGCCAGCGCCAGCGTCTTGCCGGCCGCGTAGTTACCCGTGAGCATAGCGCGAGGCATGGGTATCTCCTGTGATTACAGCTCCGCCATGTAGATCACACCGCGGGGGCACTGCGCAGCGCACACGCCGCAGCCTTTGCAGAACTCGAAGTCGAACCGGTAGCTGTCGTCGCCGTTGTCGTGCAGCAGGATGCCCTCCGGGCAGTATTCCAGGCAGCGGTCGCATTCGTTGCACACGCCGCAACTGAAACAGCGCTGCGCCTCGGCCACCGCCGCCTCGTGCCCCGGCTCGTCCACCAGCCCCAGGCGCACCTCCTCGAAGCTCGTGCGGCGCACCTCCGGCGGCAGGATCACCGGCTTTTCGCGCGGCACGTGATTGAAGATGTGCATGTGGATCAGCTCGGGACCGGCCACCTGCTCGGGCTGCGGCGGGAAAAGATCTTCGCCGGTCAGCGTGCGGTGGATGTGGTAGGCCGCCATGCGCGCCGAGCCGATGGCAGCGGTCACGGTGCCTTCGTTGGTGGCGAAGTCGCCGCCGCTGAAGACCGGCGCCCCGGTCAGGCCGACCAGCTTGCCGTCCTGGTGGACCTTCGAGCCTTCGGGCAGGATCGACAGATCGGGCGACTGGCCCAGCGCCAGCAGCACCAGGTCGCAGGGCATGTCGAAGACCGCGTCTTCGCTGGTCTCGGGAATCGGCCGCGGGCGGCCCGACTCGTCGGGCGGCCCCAGCTTCATGCGCTGGCAGGTGAGGATGGCCCCCTTGGCCGCGGGCCGCAACCGGGTGGGCATGACCAGCTCGTCGATCTGCACGCCTTCCTCGATGCCTT
>CAZRSM010000492.1:0-7274 GCA_964602755.1 uncultured Planctomycetales bacterium | reverse complement strand
GCCGGCGTCGCAACCGCGGGCCGGCGCGGGACTTATCGATCGGGTGCAACGAGCCGGGCCGGCGCGCAAAGGCGCCGCCCGGCTTTTCCATGACTGCGGCGGTGCAATAAACCACCTGGCGTGGCGTTGAACGCAGGAGCCGGCGAGATCCCCGGGAGTGCCCGGGCCGGGAAAAGCCCTGCCGGCGGCGGGAGGACGAGGAATGTCTTGCTTCGCGCACACCGGTCGGTTCATGATGCTGCTGGCAGCGTGGTGGGCCGCGAGCCAGGCGGCGCGCGCCGACGAGGCCGTCGTGGTCGACGCCGGCGAGGTGGTCGGACTGATCCCGGCTATCCACGGCGTCAACAACGGGCCGCTGGTCAGGCTCGAGTGGGAGCCGGTCTGTCCGCTGGACCAGGCCGGCGACTACACCGAGCGCTTCCTGGAAGCCCACATCCCCCAGAGCCGCACGCACGGCGAAGGGCCGTTCGACATCAACGAGATCTGGCGCCCGTTTCCGCGCTTCGCGGGCTTCGACCCCGACGACCCGGCGCTCTACGACTGGACGATCACCGACGAGCGCATGGCCGCGACCGCGGGCGTGACCGACGTGCTGGTGCGCCTGGGCAACGGTTCGGGCGTGTGCGATCCCAACCTGGCGCTGCCGCCCGACGACTTCGGCGTCTGGGCCCGGGTGGCCCGCAATATCCTGCGGCACTACCTGCGCGGCTGGGCCGACGGCTTCTACTACGACAACATCCGCTACGTCGAAATCTGGAACGAGTTCTACGAGCCCAACTACTGGCTCGGCACGCCCACCGAGGCGGCCCAGCTCTACGCCGCGGCCTACGCCGAGATCAAGGACGAGTTCGGCGACCAGATCATGGTGGCCGGCAGCATGAGTCGCGGCCCCAAGAGCTACGAGTATTTCACCTACCTGCGCGATCACGGCGTCGGTGTCGATTTCATCGCCGACCACATGTACCCCGAGCGGCCGCGCGAGTTCATCGAGCAGGTCTACCTGGGCAGCGGGGCGCATCCCGAACTGACCAACTGGGAAGCCTACCTGCCGCTGGTCGGCTACCCGGCCGACACGCCCATCATGTTCACCGAGTGGAACCGCACCCTCTACCGGTGGGGCAACGACGTGGCGATGGCGTCGTTCGCGGCGGCCACGCTGATTACGCTGGCCGATCTGCACCCGGCCAACAGCTCCCATAACGTGCTGATGGGGCACTACTTCTCGGCCCGCAAGCAGATGTACAACGCCGACGGCAGCTTCCGCCATCCGGGGCAGGTCTTCTACACCTACGGGGCGCTGATGTACGGCCGCACGCCGTTGCGGCTCGCGGCCAGCGGCACCCGGCACGACCCGGAGGGCTACGGCAGCGATTTTCTGGTACTGGCCGGCCGCTCCCGCGACAGTCGACTGGTGCAGGTCATGCTCGCCCACTATGGCAACAGCGCCAGCGATCCCTGGCCCTCCGGGCCGGGGCCGGCGTTCAATCTCGCGCTGACGATCGACAACCTGCCCTGGGGCAGCGGCGGCGGCTATAGCTGGCAGCGCTGGTCGCACGATCGCAACCTGCGCGGCCTGTACCTCAGCGAGTCCGGGCAGGGCAGCGGCCAGCAGTTCGTCTACACCGGCCAGATGAGCGAGCGCAGCAACTGCGTGTTCATCATCAAAGGCGTCTTCAGGCCGGCTGCGCCGCCCGCGCCGCGCTGAGTGCCGCGGTTGTCGGGCGCGTCGGCGGGCCGATATGATGCCGGCCATGCCGGAACTCCCAGAAGTCGAAACCACGGTCAGGCGCTTCCGCCCGCGGCTCGAAGGCCGGGTCATCGAGGCCTTCGGCTGTCGCTGGGCGCCGCAGGCCCAGCCTTCGGTGCGCGCCGTACGCGCCGGCGTCGTGGGGCGGCAGGTGCGGCGCCTGTGGCGGCGCGGCAAGTACCTGGTGGCCGACCTGGCGGCGCCCGGGGGCGACGATGCCGGCTGCCTGCTGATCCACCTGCGCATGAGCGGCCGACTGGAGTGGGCGGATGACCGCGTGCAACCCCTGCCGCGCCACGCGCGCAGTTGGTGGGACCTGGGCGGCTCCGGGCGGCTGGTGCTGTGCGATGCGCGCAAGTTCGCCCGCGTGTGGTACGTCCGCTCGGCCGGGCAGGTGGTGGGCAGGCTCGGCGTCGAGCCGCTGGAGCGCGGCTTTACCGCCCGCAGGCTGGGCAGGCTGCTGCGTGGCCGCAGCCGGCAGCTCAAGCCGCTGCTGCTGGATCAGTCGGTGGTCGCGGGGCTGGGCAACATCTATGTCGACGAGGCGCTGTTTGCCGCCGGCCTGCATCCGACCGCCTCGAGCCGCGACCTGAGCGATGACCAGGTGGCACGTTTGCATACGGCGATCAGGCAGGTGTTGCGCAGGGCCATTCGGCACAACGGTACTTCGTTCGACGCCGTATACCCTGAAGGCGGCATGGAGCGCTATCTGAAAGTCTACGGGCGTGCGGGGCAGCAGTGTCCACGCTGCCGGGCCACCATCGAGCGGATCGTGGTAGCCCAGCGCGGCACGCACGTATGCCCCGTCTGCCAGCCGCCGCCGCGACGGAAGTGAACGGGGCAAGCCGCGCCGGCGCGGGCGATCGAGCGACGCGATAGATGTGTGGAATAGCCGGCATCCTGAACCTCGATTCCGCTGCGTCGCCGGTGCGCGACGATGAGCTGCGCCGCATGTCCGCCACGCTGGTGCACCGCGGCCCGGACGACGAGGGCTGCCACGTGGCGCCGCAGGGCACCTGCGGTCTGGGCTTTCGGCGGCTGGCGATCATCGACCTCGAGACCGGGGGCCAGCCCATCGCCAACGAAGACCAGAGCGTGTGGCTGGTGTTCAACGGCGAGATCTACAACTTCCGCGAGCTGCGGGCCGGGCTGGAGCGGGCCGGGCACCGCTTCCGCAGCCGCGGTGACAGCGAGGTCATCGTGCACCTCTACGAGGAGCACGGCGAGCGCTGTTTCGAGCATCTGGCCGGCATGTTCGCGGTCGCGCTGTGGGACCAGCGCCGCCGGCGGCTGGTCCTGGCGCGCGATCGCTTCGGCAAAAAACCGCTGGTCTACGCCGAGCTCGACGGACGTCTGTACTTCGCCAGCGAAGCCAAGGCCATCCTGGCGGTCAACCCCCGGGCGGCGCGACTGGATGCCCAGTCGCTGCATCGCTACCTGCTGTTTCAGTACGTCCCGGCGCCCTGGTCGATCTACGAGAACTTCCGCAAGCTGCCGCCCGGCTGCCGGGTGGAAGTGGCCGGCGGGCGCGTTTCCGAGCCGCGGCGTTACTACGACCTGTTGCCACGGGGGCACTTCGAGGGCAGCTATCGGCAGGCGCTGGCGCGGCTCGATGCGCTGCTGCACCAGGCGGTCGAGAAGCGGCTGGTGGCCGACGTGCCGCTGGGGGCGTTCCTGTCGGGCGGAGTCGATTCCTCGGTGGTGGTGGCGCTGATGCGCGAGCTGGGGGCCGAGCCGCTGCGTACGTTCTGCGTCGGTTTCGCCGATCCGCGTTACGACGAGACCGCTTACGCGCGGATGGTGGCCCGGCACGTCGGCAGCGAGCACCACGAGCAGGTCGTCACGCCGGCCGCCTGCGAGGTGGTCGAGAAGCTGGCGTGGTACTACGACGAGCCGTTCGGCGATTCCTCGGCCGTGGCGACCTACTACGTGGCGCGCCACGCGCGCCAGTGGGTCACGGTGGCGCTCACCGGCGACGCCGGCGACGAGTGCTTCCTGGGCTATGACCGCTATCGCGCCGCGGCCCTGGCCGGCCGGTTCGACCGGCTGCCGGGCCGCCTGCGCCGCGCGCTGGCCTCGGCGGCGTGGCTGTTGCCGCACGGCAGGGCCAGGTCGGCTACCAACCGGGCCTACCGTTTCCTGCGAGCCCTGGGCAGCGACGGCGCGCGGCGCTATCTCAGTTGGGTCAACGTGTTTACGCCGGCCGACCTCGCGGCGGGTTATCGGACCGACTTCGCCCGCCAGATCGATCCCGCCGAGCCGCTGGAGTGGTTCAACACGCTCTACGGGGCCGACGCGACCGCATCGGCGGCCGAGCGGGCCAACCTCGCCGACTGGCGCAGCTACCTGCCCTTCGACCTGCTCACCAAGGTCGACATCGCATCGATGGCCTGCAGCCTCGAGTGCCGCGTGCCGCTGCTCGATCACGAGCTGGTCGAGTTCGCCCTGTCGTTGCCCGCCGAGTGGCGCCGCGGCAAACGCATCCTGAAGGACTGGGCGCGCGGGAGAGTGCCGGACGCTGTGCTGGAGCGCGGCAAGATGGGCTTCGGCGTGCCGGTGGGCGAGTGGTTTCGCGGCGAGCTGCGTGAAATGCTGACCGGCAACCTGCTGGCCGACGAGGCGTTGTGCGGACAGGTCTTCGACTCCGGCTGGCTGCGGGCGCTGATCGACAGGCATTTATCGGGCCACGCCAATCATGCGCACATGCTCTGGTCGCTGCTGATGCTCGAGTGCTGGTGGCGCCGCCACGGCCGCCCGGGCCGCTGAGTCAGCGGTATTGCGGCCGGTGGCGAATATGTGCCGATATCGGTGACAGAGGCGGGGGGCCGGTTGCCGATGGATAGGGCAGGAGCGCACACGACCGACCATGATCATCGATCAGCAGGAGATCGAAGCCCTTTTGGCGCAAGCAGATAAGCTCGACGAGGTCGAGCCCCGGCAGCCCAGTGCGCCGCCGACGCCGCAGCGGTCGGAGCCGGTGATCGTGCCCTCGACGCCCGAAGTCGAGCGGCTGCTGAAGCTCAAGGTACCGGTGATAGTCGAGCTGGCCCGGCGGACAATGACGATCTCCGCCGTTCGCAGGTTTTCGCTGGGGATGATCATCGAATTCGACAAGAGCGTCGACGAGCCGTTGCGTCTGCTGATCAACAATCAGCCGATCGGCGAGGGCGAAGCGGTGAAGGTCGGCGAGCACTTCGGGCTGCGCGTCACCGCGATGCGCGACTACAGCACGCGAATCAGGTCGATGGGGGCCGGTTAGCCCGGCAAAGCGGGTCCGGAAGGGGCATGCCCCCCAGCCTGCCAGACCAATCACAAGCGGGACCTCATTTCTTCTTGGGCTTGGGGGGATTGGCCAACAGCTCTTCGTACTTGTCGAGCAGCGTGTCGGCGGCCTGCTTGGTGTGCGCGAAGCGCAGCAGCACGGCGACGGCCCCGAAGCCGGCTGCCAGGGAGAAGATGAGCCATGCGTTCATGCCGTCTGCTCCGTGCGGTACGCGGGGCCGCTCGGGCTGTGCATCGGCCAGGTACGGGGTGGGCTTCAGCAGCGCGGTCGGCCCGGCGGGACCGCCGGGCGAGCGCAAAAGCGGCCGGCCGGGCGGTTGCGAGAGCGGCGGGGTAGCACTACCATGGCCCTGCTTGAGCCGCGCGTGGTGCGCGTGGAATGCGGCTGGGCGTTTTTTCGGGATTCGATGACCAGGACCGCGGACAGTCTGGAAGTTCCGGGTGTGGAGCAGCTCAGGCGGCTGATCCGCGACGTGCCCGACTTCCCGAAACCCGGCATCCTGTTCAAGGACATCACGCCCCTGCTGGCCGATCCGGCGGGTCTGGCCCTGGCGGTCGAGTTCATGGTCTATCCGTTTCGCGGTCGGCGGATCGACATGGTGGTGGGGGCCGAGTCGCGCGGCTTCATCTTCGGGACGGCGGTGGCCAAGAGCCTCTCAGCGGGGTTCGTGCCGGTACGCAAGCCCGGCAAGCTGCCGGCGGAGGTGCACCGACACGAGTACGAGCTTGAGTACGGCACCGACGCCCTGGAGATCCACGCCGACGCGCTGCACCCCGGGCAGCGGGTGCTGATCGTGGACGACCTGCTGGCCACCGGCGGCACGCTGCGGGCCTGCTGCGAGCTGGTTCGGGGGCTGGGGGCCGAGATTTGCGGCGTGGTGGTGCTGATCGAGCTGGAAGGACTGGGCGGTCGCGAGCAGTTGGCCGGCGAGACGGTCTTCAGCGTGCTGCGCTACTGACGTGTTGTAACCCACTGTCGTTGAGTGGGTTAGGTGAGGCGGCCCGCCCGCGGGTGGCGGGACACCGTGGAAGTTGGCCAAGACGCCACAATGGTCGTGCGGAGGCCTGCGAGGCGCCCGGTCGGCGGCCCGACGGCGAGCATTGGCGGTTTGCCGACGCACGAGACGAGGAGATTGCCGGATGAAGGGGTTTTCGCGTCGGATGGCGGTCGTGGTTCTGAGTCTGGCGGTGTGCGTGCCGCTGACGGGCTGCATATTCGCGGCTGACCTGATCAGCCCCGAGTTTCTGTCGACCCTGGGGTTCGATCCGGAGACGATCGTTCCGGCCACCGGACGGGTGATAGTGGCTTTCAAGAACGACACCACCGGCCTGGCCGGCTTCAGCGCTTTGATAACTTTCAGCGAGCAGGCTTCTGCCAGCGGCGAGGGCGACGTCATGACTTTGACGGCCTCCGACGTCGAGGCCGGCAGCACCCGCACGCTGGTGGTCGACTGCCCGTTCGTCTCGGTCAACCCGCTGGGTTTCGCGGTCGAGACCACCGAGGGCCTGGCCGTCATCACCTACGCCGGCAATCCGGTGCTCTACGGCGAGGACTTCAGTTGCGGCGACATCGTGGAAATCTCGATTGCCCAGGTGGCCCAGGTCGACGGTACGACGGGCTATGAGGCGCGGGTGCGGATCATCCCCGGACGCTGAGCGTCGCAATCAAGGAGGAATCCAAACGTGCAGTTGCGAACGCGAGCTGGTTTGGCGCTGTCGGGAACGCTGGTACTTGCCTGGCTGGCAGGCGGCTGCATCCCGCCCAGCGAACTGTTCAACCCCGACTTTACGCAGGCGCTGCTCGGCGGGGGGGCGAGCGTGGCGGCGGCGCCCGGCGAGGCCCCGCTGATGGTGATGGAGGTCGAGAACGCCACCCGGCACGTGATCGAATACCGCCTGACCTGGCGCGACATGGACGGCATGATCCAGGAACGCACCGGCGTCCTGGGGGTCGGCGACAAGTACGCCGAGGCGGTCGTCTGCCCGGTTCAGGAGATGACGCTGGGTGACGTGAGCAACCTCTCGGCGACGTCGGCGATCGTACGGCTGGGCGAGGGCGGGGCGACCGATCCGTACATCGAGGTGGACGCTTTCGGGGTGCTGCTGCAAGAGGGGATCAACTACAACTGCGGCGACGTGGTCACTTTCCGCGTGATGCAGTCGGAAGCGGCCCTGTCGGGCTATCAGGTGTTCGCGTTCGTGCGGCGCGCGGGGGTCGAGGACAACACCAGCACCGGCGGGTGAG
>CAZRSM010000491.1:0-6117 GCA_964602755.1 uncultured Planctomycetales bacterium | reverse complement strand
AAACAGAACAACCCGAAGCCTTATGAAATATCCGGGCTAGTTGAGTTCGCGCCGCACGCCGGCAACGACCCGCTCCCAGTCGAACGCCGGCCCGGGGTCGACCTTGCGCGTCGTGACGTGGTAGTGCCCCAGCAGGCCGCGGTAGGCCGCCAGTTCGTCGGCGCTCATGGCGCGGGTCAGCAGGCGTCCGTCGGCGTCGCGCGGATAGTCCGGCGTAATGCCCGGCAACACGCGGCACAGGGCGGCGGTCAGCTTGATCAGCGATTCGTACTGGGCGTCGGTCAGGTCGAACTGCACCAGCCGCCGGCCGTTGATTTCGCCCCAGATCGGCTCATTGCGGGCCGGCCGCGGCACGAAGTCGGGTGTGCGCCAGCCGGCATCGGCGAAGTCGTCGGGAAAGGACAGCCGCCAGCGACCGTCCTCGTCGCGGGCATACCACTGCTCGAGCCTGGCCAGCTCGGCGTAGGCGCCGATGTTGGCGATCTCGACCCCCACGCTGCGGTCGTTGGCCTGACCGGCGTGCCAGGCGCGTTCCTTGACGTCGAGCGTCTGGTAGATCGTGCCGTCCACGTCGAGCATGAAGTGCACGCTCAGGCCGCGTATGTCGTGCAACACGCGGAAGCAGCGCCGCGAGGTGCCGCAGGCGTCGTAGTGATAGACGAACAGGTCCACACACCGGGCCAGGCGCTCGACCGTCCAGCCTTCCTCGACCACCTGCCGGGGCAGATCGTCGGGCAGGTGCCGGCGAAACGAACCGTAGCGCACCGGCGCGCTGCTGACCGGCCTGGTCGGCTCCCAACGCTGCGGATCGAAACGGCAGTGTGCCCGGTAGGCGTCGTAGCCGCCCGGGTCGAGCCACAGCACCACCGGCGCCCCGGTATGGAACAACTGCCCGCAGACCACGATCTCGTCGCCGGCGCGCTCCAGCGGCCTGCCCGGCGGCCCGAAGTGTGGCGGGCCGGGACAGCCGACGATCAGCGGCAGGCCGGCCAGCAGCCACGGCAGCAGCGGCCGCGGCGTCGCCGTGCATTTCGTGTGCTTACGCCCCGAGGGTTCAGGTCTTGCGCCTATCGACATTGTGCCAGCATCCAACTGATGACCTGCGGATCGCCGTAGGCCGCATCCCACGCGTTGTGTCCCACGCCGGGCAGTTCGGTGTAGCGCACCTTGCCGCCGGCGGCCCGTACCGCGGCGACCATCTCGCGCGAGCGCTGCACCGGGATCACCGCATCGGCGTCGCCATGAAAGCACCAGATCGGCACGCGGGCCAGTTGCGGCGCATCGGCCGGGTTGCCGCCGCCGCAGATCGGCACAAGTGCGCGGAAACGCTGCGGGCAGCGGCCGCCGAGCGTCCAGGTGCCGAAGCCCCCCAGCGAGAGGCCGGTGAGGGCCACGCGCTGCGGGTCGATCGACCAGCGCTCGGCGGCCTGATCGAGCGCGGCCAGCGCCACGTCCAGCAGCGGTCCTTCCCAGCGCGATCCGGCAGGCATCTGCGGCATTACGACCACGGCGGCGAAACGCTCCGGGTGCTGGCGGATGGCCTTGCCCAGTCCGACGGTGGTGTGTCGCCGCCCGTCGCTGCCCGATTCTCCCTTGCCGTGCAGGAAGAGGATGCCGGGCCACTTGCGGCCGGGGTCGTAGCCGACAGGGAGCCACACGGCCACCGGGCAGGTCAGCTCGCCGACCGTGACCGATTCGAATATGAACTGTCCGCCGGCGGTCTGGTTCATGCTGGATTGCCGTTGCGCAGCTCTCCCGGGAGTCTGGCAGCCCGCGGTCGTTGCGAGAATACAAGCGAGCGCGGTGCCGGCGACGCGGGCGATCATGCGGGCATCTTAGGCTTACCCGGCCCGGCTGCCCAGCCGCGCGGGGCTGGCCGGAAGCGGCGGTTGCAGCTAGACTCGCCGGGCGAGCGTGGCGCGGACAGGAGGACGGCCTTGCACGTCAAATACGTCACGCCGCTGCTGTGCGCGGCGCTGCTGGCGACCGGCTCGGCACAGCCGTCGCAGCTCGAGGTAGCCGTGAAGAAAGCAATCGCCCAGTTCGAGCCGCCCCGCAAGCCGCCGTCCGATGCCCTGCGCGGTTTGCGCGTGGGATTGGACCCGGCGGGCGAGGGGCCGGGCGCCACGGCCCAGCTCGATCTGCTTCTCGCCGAGTTCCTCTATCACTACATCATCAGGGCCGGCGGGTCGCCGGCGCTCTCCAACGCCGACGGGCGGTTGCCCGACGCCGCGGGTCGCGAGGCGCGCCTCACGACGCTGGCACAGCAGCCGTGTCACGTCTGGATCACGATCCGGCACGACGGCCAGCAACGCCTGCGGCTGGTGTGCGATCAGGCCGGCCAGTCGCTGGCGGCGGCGCTGGCGGCGGCGCTGCGTGAAGACGGCCGACTGCCGGTCGAGGTGGTCGGCAGCAACGTGGTGCGGTCGGTCGTTTTCGAGCAGCCCAACCGTCCGCCGACGTGCGTGGTGCAGCTTCCCGCGCCCGCGTGCGAGCCGGAGGCCATCGACGCCGAGGTGCGCCGCGCGTGTTACCGCATTGCCGGCGGGTTGTTTGCCGGTCTGGTGCGCTACGCTGACGGGCAGCGCCGCTGGGGGCAGGCCGAGCCGCAGGCCCCGGTGCCCGACTGTCCCACGCCTGACAAACGCGGGCGGGCGCGGCGGCTGGCAGCCCGGATCTGGCCCATGGGTCAGCCGCCGATCGCCGACCAGCTCGACTGGTTCGTGGCGCGCTTCGCGGCCGAGTCGATCACCGACCGCAGCCTGACGTTTTTCGACATCGACCCGTGGGTCGAAGACGACACGGTGATCCTCGACGGCCGCACCAACTGCCCGCGCATCGTGGCGGGCCTGGCCAAGACGCTGCGGGCCGCCGGCGTGTCTCCCGTGCGCACCAGCATCACCCCGCTGCCCGACCGCCAGCGGCTTTACGGCGACCTGCTGGGCGTCTGCCGCGTGCCAATGGTGCTGACCTTCGACCAGCCCGGCGGCGGGGCGCTCCAGACGCAGTTGCTCTACGGCGAGCCGGTCTTCCTGCTCGACCGGGTCAACGAGTGGTACCTGTTGCTGGCTGAAGACGGCTATTGGGGCTGGGCGCCGTGCGAGGCTGTCACCCCGACCAGCGCCGCGGTTCACGCGCACTACGTTAACGGGCCGTGCGTGGTGCTGCGGCGCGAGCTGGTCCTCGATGGGCAGTGGTTGCCGCGCGGGGCGCTGTTGCCGCTGGCCGGCGCAGGCGCGGAGGAAAAGCCTTCCGGCCGGGCCAGGACGTTCGAGGTCCGGCTGGCCGACGGCAAGACGGCGTCGGTACCGGTGGCGGCCGTTGGTCGGCGACCGGGTACCGCACGCCAGACGCCGCGGCGCGTGAAGGCGGCGCTCGATCTGCTGTATACGCCGTATGTCTTCGGAGGGCGCTCGCCGTTGGGGCTGGATTGCAGCGGGCTGATCACCAGCCTGGCGGCCCAGGACGGGCAGCGGCCGGCGCGCGACGCCTGGCAGCAGGTGCTCGCCGGGCGGCTGGTGGCCACCGCCTGGCACCGCGACAACATCCGCGCCGGCGACCAGTTGTATTTCATCAACGAGTACGGCAAGGTGTTCCACACGGCCCTGGCGATCGACGCGACCCATTTCGTCCACGCCTCGCCGCCATGCGTGCAGATCGGCAGTCTGGACCCGGACGATCGGCTCTACGACCGCGTGCTGGACAAGTGCTTCTTCGTGGCCAAACGGCCGTAGGTTGAGCACTGCCCGGCCAGCGGGCTTGTACCTCACTCCCCCCGCGGTGCCAGCAGCAGCAGTCGCATCGAGCCGATCACGCGGTCGTCCACGCAGCGCAGAACGTCGAGCTGCTCGGGGTCGAAGCTGCTGCGGGCCTCGTGGCGGAAGATCACCAGGCCCTGCGGGTCGAGCCGGGGAGAGAGTCGCTCGAAGAGGTCCGCCAGCCGCAGCGGGTCGTCGGCGTCGCGGTAGGGCGGGTCGACGAACACCAGGTGATAGCCGCCGCCCGGCGCCGGCGGGATCCGCATGGTCCAGGCGTTCTCGACCGCCACGCGGGCGTTGGCCAGCCGCAGGCGAGCCAGGTTGCGCCTGAGCACGCGCACGGCCCGGCGGTCGCGTTCGACGAACAGACAGTCGGCGGCGCCGCGCGAGAGGCACTCGATGCCGAAAGCTCCGCTGCCGGCGAACAGATCGAGCACGCCCAGGCCGGACAAGTCGCTGAGCCGACCGAGCCGGTGGCCGATGATGTTGAAGATGGTTTCCTTGACCCTGTCGGTTATCGGACGTGTGCTCTGCCCGGGCGGGGCGTCGAAACGCGCCCCGCGCAAATGTCCCGCGATAACACGCACCGCCTGGTAGACCTCCCGGCCTGGCTCAACCGGCCGCGTGTGCCGACAGCTCACCTGCCGGTCGCCGGTTGCCGATAGTCCCATTGTGATGATACGCGACCTGCGAACCATCCTGGACGGGTGGGAATACGAACCGGGCAAGATCTCGGTCCGCAAGATCATCGGCCGCGACGGACGCGAGAAGATCCAGACCCGGGTCGATCTGGGCCTGCTGCAGTTCGAGCCAATGGGCCGGCCCGACGGCCGGCAGCCCTATGGCTGCGAATCGCTGCTCGAGTTCTTCGAGCTGCGCTTGAGCGAACACATCGAACGCTACGGCAGCGACGAAGGCTTCGTGCTGCTGCCCGAGGACTGCCGCGACCTGCGCCACGAGGCCCACCTGTACTATCAGCGCTACCTCTCGCTGTTCGTGCTCGAAGAATACGACGGCGTCGAGCGCGACACCGCCCGCAACCTGCGCGTCATGGACCTGTGTCGGCGTTACGGCGAGACCGAGTACGACCGCAACGCCCTCGAGACCCAGCGCGCCTACGTGCTGATGATGCACACCCGGGCGCGCGTGTACCAGGCCCTCGAGGCCCACCTGTACGACGAAGCCCTGATCGAGCTGCGCGCCGGCATCGACCGCATCGTCGAGTGGCACGAACAGGCCGAGCTGCCCGAAGACGTGTCGATCGAGCAGGAGCTGGAAGTGCTCCGCGAGCTGCACGACGAAGTGATCTCCAGGATGCCGCCGGATTCGCTGCCGCGTCTGGAAGCCGAGCTGCGCGAAGCGCTGGCGTGCGAGGACTACGAGTACGCCGCCGAGCTGCGCGATCGCCTGGCCCGCTGCCGCCCGCGTCGCCGATCGCGGCGTTGACGCCGGCCGGCATCTTCGTCCCTGCGCTGCCATGCCGCTGCGCCACTGACCGATGGCGGTCGCGGCCGGCGGTGCCGTGCTGAATTCGCGGCCGGCAGCGCCCGCCCTGCCTCCGGCGTCTCGCACGGGTCGGCGGAGCTTACCCGTGCGTCGACCGCTGATCCTCTTTCTTGTCCGCATGCGTGTGCCTGGCGATCCAATCGATCAGCGGATCGTTGACGGCGGGCATGTGCAGCCGGCGCAGCGCGTCGCAGCTTACCCAGCGGCATTCGACGCTGCCGATCGGCCGGGCCTCTCCACGCCGCCAGCGGCAGAAGACCGGCACCAGCCGTACGCGTCGATCGTCGTAGTCCCACCTCAGCGCCGACAACGTTTCGATCGCTTCGGCCTCCACGGCGCATTCTTCCCGCAGCTCGCGCAGAGCGGCCCCGACCGCGTCCTCACCCGGCTCGATCTTGCCGCCGGGAAACTCCCACATGCCGCCCAGGTGCACGTGGTCAGGGCGGCGTGCCACGAGCCAGAGGCCATTGCGCACCACCAGCGCCAGGGCGACTTCGACCGGCCGCTCGGTCATGGCGCTTGCACCTCGCCGGGACGTGAGCGGCCCGCGGCGCGGCCGGCTGAGGGCCCGCGTTCACGGGTGTGGAGAGCCGAAAACGGCAACATATAACCTCGCGCGAATATATCGCAACTGTAGTTGTAATAACGTGTTACGCGCCAAGTGTTCACCAATCCAATTTACGCTGGGCCGGTGGACACCCACTGCCCGATGCGGTATAGTGAGCACGTCCGCTAGCAAACGGTTTTGCGGCTGTTTCAGCCGTGGCGCACTTCCGGGGCCTGCCGCAAGGTCGGGTCCCGGAAGTTTAATATCCCCCCACGACACGTTCCTTACGGGCTCGACGAGCGGTTC
>CAZRSM010000490.1:0-4973 GCA_964602755.1 uncultured Planctomycetales bacterium | reverse complement strand
GAAAAGCTTGGTCTCGGTAAGAAGCTGCTGGTGGACTTCCAGACCGCACTTGAGGCCGATGTTGGCATAGTCCTCGGCGGTCATTTCGCTGAACGGCTTGAAACCTGGCAGCATGGGCGTTTCCCGTCGTTTGCTCAGCCGGGGCGGCACTCCCCCGCGCACCGAAAGCGGCCATTCTAGAACAAAGCCACAGCAAAGCGAAATCCGCGCGGCGCGATAATGCCGCTGGCCGCGACCGTCCGCCGCGGCTGGCCATTTAACCCCGTCGGCCGCCGCGCGTATACTGACCCGTCGCCCGAGGGCGCGTGGCGCGTCGCGGGCAGCGCAAGCGGATCACCACAGCAGGCTAGTGCGGAGGTCGTCATGAAGGTACTGGTCGCCGACAAGATGGAGCAGTGGGGCCTGGATCAGCTCAAAGGGCTGGCCGAGGCGGTCGAGTTCGATCCCAGCCTCAAGGACGAAACGCTCAAGAGCAGGCTGGCCGAGTTCGACCCGCAGGTGCTGATCGTCCGTTCGACCAAAGTGCCGGCGGAGATCCAGCAGGCCGGCAAGAGCCTCAAGCTGATAATCCGGGCCGGCTCGGGCTTCGACACCATCGACACCAGCGCCGCGGCCGAGCGGGGCATCTTCGTCAGCAACTGCCCGGGCATGAACGCCATCGCGGTCGCCGAGCTGACCATGGGTCTGATAATCGCGCTGGATCGCCGCATCGCCGACAACGTGATCGACCTGCGCGCCGGGCGCTGGCGCAAGAAGGAGTATTCCAAGGCCGGCGTGGGCCTGAAAGGGGCCACGCTGGGCGTGATCGGTGCCGGCCGGATCGGGGCGGCGGTCGCCAGGCGGGCGCTGGCCTTCGAGATGAAGGTGCTCTACTACCACATCGGGCGGCAGCTCGAGCTGGTGGACCATCCCGATGCCGAGCGGGCCGATCTGGACGACCTGCTGCGCCGCAGCGATGCGGTGACCATCCACGTCCCCGGCGGCGCGGGTACGCATCACCTGATCGACAAGCGCCGCCTGGGGCTGATGAAACCCGGCGCGCTGCTGATCAACACCAGCCGGGCCAGCGTGATCGACGAAGCGGCCCTGATCGAGGCGGTCGAGAGCGGCAGGCTGCGCGGCGCGGGGCTGGACGTCTTCGCCGACGAGCCGCCGGCCGACGCCGAGACCATCGAATCGCCCGTGTGCCGCGTCAGGAACATCTACGGCACGCACCACATCGGCGCTTCGACGCGCCAGGCCCAGTTGGCCGTGGCCGAGGAGACGGTCCGCATCGTGGCGCATTTCAAGCAGACCGGCGAAGCGCTCAACTGTGTCAACATGGGCCGGACCATCGCGCGACCGGTGCTGGTGGTACAGATGAACACGCAGCCCGGCGGGCTGGCGCACGTCTTCGCAGTGCTCGAAGCCGCCGGCGTAAAGGCGCTCGAGATGGACCAGGTGGTCCACGACGACGGCCAGGCGGCCTGCGCCCACATCCGCGTCGACAAACAGCCCGACGACGCCACGCTGGAAAAGCTGCGTCAGCACGCCGCGATCAGCGGCATCGAGCTGATTCCGGTCGCCTGATCTCGGCCGGCGCCAAACAGAAAACGGCTCGGCCGAGGCGTTCGGTCGAGCCGCTCTTGTGCGCGGGTTGATCTGCGGGCTGCTCAGAGCAGCCGCTGGCCCCAGTCGCGTTCAAAGGCCTCGTCGTTGATGATGGCAAAAAAGCCGTTGTCGTCGGTGTCCACGTCGTAGACGGCATCGGGGATGCCGCGCATCGCGAACCATTCGCGCAGCACGGTCAGCAGCTCCCGTTCGTCGGCGCGGTCGAACAGGTCCAGGTCGATGGTGCGCACTTCGGTATGGTCGAAACCGAAGCGGGGCACGCAACGGATGGTAGTCAGCGTCTTGCGCATTTCCGGCCTTTCGCGCGGATCGCGAATGTCGTCGTTTCTCTGCTCATTATATGCCGACTGCCAGCCGAGTCCAAAGTCGCCGCTGAAAGGCCATTTCATGGCGAATCCTCCGTTGACAGCGGCCGCCGCTGCGGTGGCCCGGTCGGCACGGGTCGGCGGCGGGGCCCGACCGGTGCCGACGACGCGTCTTGTCTTGTCAACTCGCCGGCAGAGCGTCGATGAGCTGTCTGATCTCGTCCGTCGAGTTGTAAAAGTGCGGGCTGGCCCGCAGGCGTCCCAGCCGCCGGGCCAGGACGATCTTGAATTCGGTTCGCAGGTGCTGGCGCACCTGTTCGGTGTCGTGCTTGGGCGAGGAGAACGAGACGATGCCGCTCCACTCGCTGGCGCTGCGCGAGCTGTGCACGCGCCAGCCCTTGCTGCGCAGACCTTCGACCAGCAGGTCGGTCAGTTGTTTCACCCGCACCTGCACCTCCTCGATGCCCACGTCCAGCAGCAGTTGCAGCGAGGCGCCCAGGGCACAGATGCCCGGCAGGTTGTAGACGCCGTTGTCGAAACGCCGCGCGTCGTCGTGCAGCATGTCGTCGTCGAGCCGGGTGATGCGGTGCTCGAACGGCTCTTTCATGCACATATAGCCGATGGCGCTGGGCCGCAGGTGGCCGATCAGCTCGCGCCTGCAGTAGAAGATGCCGGTGCCCTCGGGCGAGGTCAGCCACTTGTGCCCGCCGGCGGCCAGGAAGTCGATGTTCATGGCCTTGACGTCGATGGGGTGCACGCCGAGCGCCTGGATCGCGTCGACGAACAGCAGCACGCCTTTTTCCTTGCACAGCTCGCCCAGGCGCGTCAGATCGATGCGGAAGCCGTTGGACCACTGCACCGCCGAGATCGTCACCAGCCGGGTGCGCGGGTTGATGGCCGCGGCGATGCGGTCGAACGGGATGCGTCCCTCCTCCTGCTCGACGCGGATCAGGTTCACCCCGCGCTGCTCGAGCGCCATCCAGGGATAGACGTTGGCGGGGAACTCCATGTCGCTGGTGACGATGTTGTCGCGGCTGAGCCACTGGATGCCGTTGGCGACGAAGTTGATGCCCTCGCAGGTGTTCTTGATGAACGTGATTTCAGCGGGGTCGGCGTTGAGCAGCTTGGCGGCCAGGGCCCGCACGCGTTCGGGCGTGCGATAATACGTGCCCTTCAGGAACGCGGACTGCGACGTTTCGTTGGCATAATCGATCAGCGCCTGGGCCGCCGGCGCGGACAGGGGCGCAATGGCGGCGTGGTTGAGGAAGTTGTAGTTGCGCGTGATCGGAAACTGCTGTCGTATCTCTTCGAGCTTCATGGTCTTATCGCTCGCTTTCCATCCAGGGGGCCGCCGGTTGTGACGACGCGCCCAACAGTATTATTCAAATCATAGCGCCCCGGCCGCGCGGGGCGGCCGGCCGGGCGGCAGTTGCGGCGCAGCGCTGCTGTGAGCGCCACGTCGCTCCGCGAGATTAAACGCCCGCAGGGAGCGTCACTTCCACCCGCAATTGCAAAAACCGCCAACCTGGCGATTATCGCTCGTTGTTGCGCGGCAATCGCCCGGCCGCGGGCGGGCTTTGCGGTCGCCCGGGAGCAGGGGTATTATCAGCGATCCTGGTTTGACCGAGGCTGCTGGACCTTTGAGAACGGAGGCGCAAGTCTCATGAAGATACTGGTAGTGATAAAACAGGTGCCCGACTCGACGACCAACATCAGGATCAGGCCCGACGGCGAAGACATCGACCGCACCGGCGTCAAGATGGTGCTCGATCCGTTCGCCGAGTTCGCCGTCGAACAGGGGGTGCAACTCAAGGAAAAACGCGGCGACGTCGAGTCGGTAACGGCGCTGGTCGTCGGCCCGCAAAGGGCCGCCGAGGCGCTGCGGACCGCGCTGGCGGTGGGGGCCGACGAGGGCATCCACCTCCAGGACGAGGCCTTCGACGCGCTCGACGAGCTGCAGACCGCCGCCCTGGTCGCCAAGGTCATCGCCGACGGCGGTTATGACTTCGTGCTCTGCGGCAAGCAGGAGATCGATCTCGATTCGGGTCAGACCGGGCCGGCGCTGGCCGAGGCGCTCGGCTGGCCGCACGTGGGGGCGGCGACGAAGCTGGAGATCGCCGAAGACGGCAGGTCGCTGCTGGCGCATCGGCGTATCGAGGGAGCCGAAGAGGTGGTCGAGGTGAGCCTGCCGGCGCTGATCACCTGCGAGAAGGGCCTGTGCGAGATGCGCTACCCTTCGCTGCCCAACCTGATGAAGGCCAAGAAGAAGCCGGTCAAGGTGATCTCCAAGGGCGACGTCCCCGACTTCGAGGCCGTGGTGGCCTCGGTCGGCGGGGCGCAACTGCACCGCTTCGCTCCGCCGCCCGAGCGCCCACCGGGCAAGATTCTCGAAGGCGAGACCGACCAGAAGGTGCGCCAGCTCGTCAAGCTGCTGCGCGAGGAAGCCAAGGCCATCTGAAAGAGTTAACCGGGTGATAACGCCATGACCAACGACATACTCGTCTTCATCGAACAACGCGACAACAAGGCTCACGCCGGCGCGCTGCAGTGTGTCACTCCCGCCAAGGAACTGGCATCCGCCACCGGCGGGCAGACCGTAGCGGTCGTCATCGGCGACCAGATCGACCAGGTGATCAGCGCCGTCGAGCAGACCGGCGTCGATCGCATCGTCACCATCACCGACCCGGCCCTGAAGAACTACACGGCGACGCGCTATCGCACCGCCTTGTGCCAGGCGATCGAGAAGGTCGATCCCAGGGTGCTGCTGTTGGCGGCCACGTTCATGGGCCGCGACCTGGCGCCCCGGGTCGCCGTGCGCAGAAAGGCCGCCCTGGCCACCGACGTGGTCGAGCTGGCGCTGACCGACGGTGCGCTCGACGTGGTGCGCCCGCTGTACAACGGCAAGGCCACCTGCCACGTGACCTTCCCGGCCGACCGGCTGGCGATCGCGTCGGTGCGTCCCAACACGTTCCCGGTGCCCAGTGGCGGCGGCGCCGGGCGCGAGGAGTTGGCCTACCAGCCCGCCGACGGCGACGAGCAGATGACCTGCCGCGAAAT